>LNZQ01000091.1 GCA_002007315.1 Epulopiscium sp. Nele67-Bin004 | reverse complement strand
TACCTTCCTCTTTACCTTCAACCCTACCTTCCTCTTTAGCTTCCCTTCTAGCATAGTATTCTAATTCATCAGAATAGCTCATATAAGACGTTGCCATGGTATCAGCCTCCCTATCTGACTTTAGGTACTGTTTGGCTATATGGCTCATCAATTGGCTTAATAATGTTTGTATCTTTGTTTGTTACACCCTCCAAGTTTTGCCCAACTGTTTTTGAAGTAATAGTAAGCACTTCCTCATTTAATAAACCTTTAGTTGTAAGCTCTTTCATAACCGCTGCAACACCACCCGCATAATATAAATCTTCCATATGGTGTGATCCTGCTGGTGCAAGTTTACAAAGATTTGGAGTTTTGTCGCTTATAGCGTTTGCTTCATCAAGATTTATCGTTACACCTGCTTCAAATGCAATTGCTGGCAAATGTAACATAGTATTTGTGCTACACCCAAGAGCCATATCAACTGTTAATGCATTAATAAACGCTTCTCTAGTGAGAATATCACGAATACAAATATTTTCTTCAAGCATTTTCATTATTGCCATACCTGTATATTTTGCAAGTCTAATACGCTCTGCATAAACAGCAGGTATCGTTCCGTTACCTGGTAATGCAATCCCAAGAACTTCACTCATACAATTCATACTATTTGCAGTAAACATACCCGAGCATGATCCACATGTTGGGCAAGTTTTTTCTTCAAACTCAAGAAGTTCTTCTTCTGTCATTTGTCCTGCATTAACTTTCCCTACTGCCTCAAATATAAGCGATAAACTAACTTTTTGGTCGCCCACTTTTCCCGCAAGCATAGGTCCACCACTAACTAGAGTTGTTGGCAAGTTAAGTCTAGCCGCCCCCATAAGCATACCTGGAACTATTTTATCGCAGTTTGGCACCAAAACAAGCCCATCAAGGCTATGAGCCATCGTCATACATTCGATTGAATCGGCAATAAGTTCACGAGTTACAAGAGAATATCTCATTCCCTCGTGCCCCATAGAAATCCCGTCACAAACTCCAATTGCTGGTATTTCGATAGGCGTTCCGCCTGCTATTCTTATTCCTGTTTTTACTGCTTCTGTTATTTGGTCAAGTTGCGTATGCCCTGGAACTATTTCGCTTTTTGCACTAACTACCCCAATTAGTGGCTTGCTAATTTCTTCATCTATATAGCCCATTCCTTTAAACAATGACCTATGTGGAGCTTTGTTTAGTCCCACTTTTACTACATCACTTCTCATTTTATGTCCCCCCGATTAGATAACAATTCCATCTTCTTGTGTATGCTCTTTAAATGCATCTAGCAACTTGTGCGTTACTTCTCCACATACACCTTCCCCGATAATTCTTTCGTCAACGCTAGTGACCGCAATAACTTCAGCTGCTGTACCTGTTAAAAAACATTCATCAGCATTGTATACATTAAATAGCGTAAACTCTTTTTCATGCACTTCATATCCTAGTTGTTTAGCCAACATAATAACTGTATTTCTAGTTATACCATCTAAAATACCTACATGTATAGGCGGTGTGTAAATAATTCCATCTTTTATGATAAAAATATTGTCACCTGTACATTCTGCAACAATCCCATCATGTGTAAGCATTAACGCTTCTGGCACGCCTGCACGATTAGCTTCGATTTTAGCCAAAATATTGTTTAAGTAATTTAAAGATTTAACTTGTGGGTCAACTATCGTAGCTTTATTTCTTCTTTGTGTTGCTGTAACAATTGGCATACCTTTTTCATACATTTCTTCTGGGTATAACGTTATGTTTGCAGCTATACAAAATACCGTTGCAACTGGACATTTCGTTGGGCTAAGCCCCAAATCGCCTTTACCTCTAGTTACAACTAATCTAATGTACCCTGCTGTTAAATTATTTTTTTTGCAAGTATTTATAAGTATATCTTCTATTTCTTGTTTTGTATTAGGAATTTCAAGCATTATAGCTTTTGCAGCTGCAAAAAGTCTATCTATATGTTCTTTCCCTTTAAAAATTTTACCGTTGTACACTCTAATTCCTTCAAAAACTCCATCACCATATAAAACACCATGGTCAAATACCGAAACTTTAGCTTCTTTTTCTGGAACGTATTTTCCATCTAAATAAATTATCATGCTGTTATCCCCCTATTGTATGTTTTCGCAGATTAAACTACCCATTTCTTCAGTTCCTACTAATTTCATTCCATCTTCAAAAATATCTGGCGTTCTATACCCAAGACTTAACACTTTATCAACTGCATTTTCGATAGCTTTTGCTTCATCTTCTAAATTGAAAGAATAACGCAACATCATTGCTGCTGATAAAATTGTTGCGATCGGATTAGCTTTGTCTTCACCTGCAATGTCTGGTGCACTACCGTGGCATGGCTCGTATAGTCCAAGCGTAGTTTCTCCGATACTTGCTGATGGCAACATTCCGATAGACCCTGTTATAACACTTGCTTCATCTGATAAAATATCACCAAACATATTAGATGTAACTATTACATCAAATTGTTTTGGATTTATAACAAGTTGCATTGCAGCGTTATCAACATACATGTGGCTATATGTTACATCTGGATAATCTTTTGCAACTTCTAGCGTAATTTCTCTCCAAAGTTTTGATGTAGATAAAACATTTGCTTTATCAACAACTACAAGATTTTTGTTTCTGCCTTGTGCAATATCAAAACCACGCTCTAATATGCGACGTACTTCTTTAGCATTATAATACATTTCATCAACCGCATACGTGCTTTCATCATTGTCCCCGTCAACACGTGATTTGTTCCCGAAATATATACCGCTTGTAAGTTCACGAACTATCATAATATCAAGACTATCACCGATAATTTCTTCTTTTAGAGGAGATGCACCTTTAAGTTGTTTGTGCAAAATAGCAGGACGTAAGTTTGAATATAGCCCTAGTTCCTCTCTAATTTTTAATAAGCCTTTTTCAGGTCGATCCCCCGTTGGGTGGTTTGCCCATTTATCCGCTCCAACAGCTCCTCCAACAGCTCCAAGTAATACAGCATCTGCACTTAAACAGGCATCAATTGTAAGTTGTGGCAACGAACAGCCCGCTTGTTCTAGTGCAATTTCACCTATAAGTCTTTCGTCTACTATAAAATCATGTCCATAAACTTCGCCCACTGTGTGTAGTGCTAAAACTGCTTGAAGTACAATTTCTGGACCTATTCCATCACCTGGTAAAGCAATAATTTTGTAATTCATATTATTCACCTCTCTGCGATTTCACATAACCTACAAGCCCATCTGCTGCCATAATATTTTGCATAAACTCTGGGAAAGGTTGTGCGTTGTACGTTTCATCTTTAGTTTTGTTGTATATCGTTCCCGTTCCTAAATTAATTTCCACTTCATCGCCAACTTCAATAGCATCTGCTGCTTGCTCACATTCTAAAATCGGTAATCCAATATTGATTGAGTTTCTATAAAAAATACGTGCAAAACTTTTTGCAATAACACATTGTATTCCACTTGCTTTTATTGCTATCGGTGCATGCTCTCTTGATGAACCACAACCAAAGTTTTTACCTGCAACCATAATGTCGCCTTTATTCACTTTTTCAACAAAAGTGTCATCTATATCAACCATACAATATTTTGCAAGCTCTTTTGGATCAGAAGTTGCAAGATATCTTGCTGGAATTATTACATCTGTATCTATATTATCGCCATATTTAAAAACCATTAATCATTTCCTCCTAATTATTTTGAAATTTTTTCTGGATTAGTTATAAAACCTGTAATTGCCGATGCTGCTGCAACTGCTGGACTCGCAAGGTAAACTTCTGAAGCAATGTGCCCCATACGCCCAACAAAGTTACGATTTGTTGTTGCAACTGCACGCTCACCCTCTGCCAAAATTCCCATATGCCCACCAAGACATGGCCCACACGTTGGTGTACTCATAACACAGCCTGCTGTAATTAGGTCGGTTACATAGCCCTCTTTTATTGCGTCAAGATAAATTTGTTGCGTAGCTGGGAATACGATTGCTCGCACACCTTTTGCAACTTTTTTTCCACGCAAAATTTCTGCTGCCATTTGCAAATCTTCAAGACGTCCATTTGTACAAGAACCTATTACAACTTGGTCAATTTTAATCTCTGAAATTTCATCTATTGTTTTTGTGTTATCTGGTGAATGAGGGAAAGATACCGTTGGTCTAACTTGTGCCAAGTCAATAACAATTTCTTGCTCATATACAGCATCTTCATCTGCTTTATAAACAGTGAATTTACGGTCAGTTCTGCCGTTTAAAAACTCCAATGTTTTTTCGTCAACTTCAAATATACCGTTTTTTGCTCCTGCTTCAATAGCCATATTTGCCATTGTAAATCTTGAGTCCATCGAAAGATGAGCAATTCCATCTCCAACAAATTCCATAGATTTATACAATGCACCGTCCACTCCTATAAGTCCTATAATATGCAAAATAATATCTTTTCCTGATACAAACTCACTTGGTTTGTTTGTAAGTACAAATTTAATTGCCGCAGGAACTTTAAACCAAGATTTACCTGTTGCCATTCCACATGCCATATCTGTGCTACCGATACCTGTGGCAAATGCCCCCAACGCCCCATAAGTACAAGTGTGCGAGTCTGCACCAATTATCACATCGCCTGGCACAGCAAGTCCTTTTTCAGGAATTAGGGCGTGTTCAATACCCATTTCTCCAACTTCAAAATAATTAGTTATTTCCTTATTAATAGCAAATTCACGCACGCATTTACATTGTGTTGCAGCTTGTATGTCTTTTGCAGGCGTAAAATGGTCTGGAACTATCGCCACCTTATCTTTATCGAAAACCCCGTCTACCCCTATTTTATCAAACTCTTTTATTGCAACTGGCGTTGTAATATCGTTTCCTAACACCAAATCTAAATTTGCCTCTATCAATTGTCCAGCCACAACTTTTTCAAGTCCTGCATGTGCTGCCAATATTTTTTGTGTCATTGTCATTGTTATGTTCCCCCTTTTATAATTTAAGCTAGGTTTTACCCTAGCTCATTTCGTCATGTATCATATTGTTAATAGCTGAAATGTACGCAAGGATACTTGCCTCAACTATATCAATACTAACTCCATAACCGTTATATATACTTCCTTGTTTGTTTTTAATTTTCACATAAACTTCGCCTTGTGAGTCTGTTCCACCTGTAACTGAAGAAATCAAAAAGTCTTCAAGCACAAAATCTTTTCCAAGCATCGCATTTATCGCTTTGTAAGAGGCGTCGATAGGTCCATCAAAAGAAGACGTTACTTCTTCTAATATGTCACCATTTTCACATCTAAGTCTAACTGCCGACGTAATTGTTATAGTGTTACCAGCATTTATAACAAATCTATCTAATGTATAAACATCTGGAACTTTTATGCTTTGTCGTAAAACTAACGCTTGAATATCTCTATCTGTAATAGTTTTCTTTTTGTCAGCAAGAGCTTTGAACGAAACGAATGATTCGTCAATTTCTTCTTCCGATAAAACATAACCCAGTTCATTTAATCTATCAACAAACGCATGTCTACCTGAATGTTTTCCAAGTACAATTTTGTTTTCTGAAAGTCCAATTGATGCTGGCGTCATAATTTCGTACGTTTCTTTGTTTTCAAGCATTCCATGTTGATGTATGCCCGATTCATGTGCAAAGGCATTTTCACCAACGATAGCTTTATTTGGTTGCACTTTTACACCTGTTATCGTAGTCAAAAGTTTACTAGTTAAATAAATTTCACGTGTATTTACATTTGTTGTATACGGATAAATATCTTTTCTAGTGTTCAAGTTCATAACTATTTCTTCAAGTGCTGCATTTCCAGCACGTTCACCTATACCGTTAACTGTACATTCAACTTGCGTTGCCCCAGCCGAAATCGCAGCCAGTGTGTTTGCAACTGCAAGCCCTAAATCGTTATGGCAATGCACTGATATATCAACTTTTTCAATTCCACGTACATTTTCTTTTATTCCTAAAATTAGTTTGTGATACTCTAAAGGTGAGCTGTAGCCAACAGTATCTGGAATGTTTAATACAGTTGCTCCAGATAAAATCGCTTGTTCTAAAACTCTATACAAAAATTCAGGTCTTGAGCGGGACGCATCTTCTGCTGAAAACTCAATATCACTGCAATATTTCTTTGCATGTTTAACCATTTCTCTTGTAATTTCTAAAACTTCATCTTCACTCTTTTTGAGTTTGTACTTCATATGAATGTCAGATGTTGCTATAAACGTATGAATTCTTGGGAAGTTCGCCCCTTGAACAGCTTGTGCTGCAACGTCTATATCTTTAACTAAAGCACGTGACAAACTTGCAACGGTAGTATTTTTAACTATTTTTGCAATTTCCGATACTGCTTTAAAATCGCCGGGAGATGCAATTGCAAATCCCGCCTCAATAATATCAACGCCTAACTTTTCAAGTTGAAGTGCCATCTCCAATTTTTCGGATAAATTCATGCTATATCCAGGAGCTTGCTCCCCGTCTCTTAGTGTAGTGTCAAATATTTTTATTTGCATCTTATTTTTCTTCCTCTTTTGACCAGCTCATCATATCACGAAGTTCTTTACCAACTTGCTCAACTTGGTGTTCTGCTTCCATACGTCTAGTTGCATTAAAGTATGGACGATTAGCTTGGTTTTCTAGTATCCAATTTCTTGCAAAAGTTCCATCTTGAACTTCGCTTAAAACTTTTTTCATTTCTTTTTTAGTTTCGTCTGTAATGATACGTTTACCAACAACGTAGTCCCCATATTCAGCAGTGTCAGAGATTGAATATCTCATAAGACCCATACCACCTTTGTTTACTAGGTCGATGATAAGTTTCATTTCATGAACGCACTCAAAGTATGCACTTTCTGGTTGGTATCCAGCTTCAACAAGAGTTTCAAAACCAGCTTTCATAAGCTCAACAACTCCCCCACAAAGAACCGCTTGTTCTCCAAAAAGGTCAGTTTCAGTTTCTTCTTTAAAAGTAGTTTCTAAAATTCCTGCACGTGCTCCACCAATACCGTCTGCATAAGCTAATGCGATGTCTTTTGCATCACCTGTTGCATCTTGATATACAGCGATTAAACAAGGTACACCTTTACCTTCTTCGTATTGACTTCTTACAGTGTGCCCTGGTCCTTTAGGCGCAATCATAATAACGTTTACATCTGTTGGAGGTTGAATTTGTCCGTAGTGGATATTGAAACCATGTGCAAACGCAAGTGTTTTGCCAGCTTTAAGAACTGGTGCAATGCTTTCTTTATATAGTGTTGGTTGTTTTTCATCATTTATTAGTATCATAATTACGTCTGCTGCGTCTGCTGCATCTTTCGCAGTCATAACTGTAAGACCTGCATCTTCAGCTTTTTTCCAAGATGGACTTCCATCATACAATCCAACAATAACATCAACACCAGATTCATGAAGATTTAATGCATGTGCATGCCCTTGGCTTCCATAACCAATAATAGCAACTTTCTTTCCTTTTAATAGATCTAAATTACAATCTTTTGCGTAAAATAACATAAATAATTCCTCCAATTTTTGTTTTTTAAATTTTAAATTTAGTAATTTGCCCTAATAAAACTTCTGATTGAGCTGAAATTTCTTGCCCAACTGTGGCAGTGTTTTTAAATACTATTGCATTTTCGCTAATAGCTTGCTTGAGTTCCTGGCTTTTTTGTACTAATTCTATAAGTAAAACTTTTTGAATTTCTGTATTTTCTTCTTGTTGAGCAGTTAATTTTGAAGTATCATCAATACTTCTTGTAATTTCATCTAACACTTGTGCCGTTTCTTGGACATGTTTTTCTCCTTTAGAAACACTTTTCAAACTTAGTTGAATTACTTTATCAATCTCATTTACTGTTTCAGAACTTTTAGTCGCAAGTTCACGTATTTCATTTGCAACTACAGCAAAACCTTTGCCCGAATCCCCTGCTCTTGCCGCCTCTATCGCTGCATTAAGTGCAAGTAAATTTGTTTGAGATGCGATATCTTGTATAATTTTAGTAATTTGTGACACACTTTGGCTTGATTCACTAATTTCTTTGATTGCCTCTAACATTTTATCCATCATTTCGCTACTATATTCTACTTTAGATTTAGTAACTTTAGTAGAATCTACTGTAATTTTTACATGTTCAATAGTTTCATTTGTATTAGTTGCAATTTTATCTGTCGAACTAATAAATCCATTTATTATTGTTTCTTGTTGTATTACTTTCTCTGAAATTGTGATTGAACCTTCTGCAATTTGTTCCGCACCTATAGTTAATTGTTTGGCATTTAACTGAATTTGATTAATCATTTCGCCCATTTGAAGATTAATTTTATTTATAGATGTTTCCATCATATAAAATATCCCCTTATACTCAACTTGTGGTTTTTTCGTTAAATCTCCATTTGCTATGCTTTCAAGATTTGTAGACACGTCTTTTAACAATGCCCCCGTATTTTGAATCATGTCACGAAGTTTTTGCGAAACTGTTCCAAGTTCGTCTTTTGCTTCATAATCAATCCACACATTATAGTTACCTTTTTCAAGTTCCTCAATAGTAGTTTGTATCTTATGTAGAGGGTCTACAACAGATCTTCTTAACTTTCTAGCTACTACTATACATATAGGAGCTCCTATCGAAACTATAATAATTGATACAACTATAATAATCTCACTCATTCTAATGTTAGATGCTATATCATTTTGTGCCGTATCGCTTAGTTCTTCTGCCAAACTAGTCGCCGAATTCATTACTTTTTGTAATGCTGGTGTACAATTGTTTACTATTTTGTATTTTGCTTGTTCTAAATTACCATCTAGAGTGTCTTGCAAAATCTCTGCTCCAATATTAAGCCATTCTTCAATATTATTTTCGTAACTCGCTATATTTATTCCATAATTTTCTAGTTCTTTTATAAGACTTTGGGCATCTTCACTAAATACATTAATTGTGTTTAGTATCGTAGTAACTTTTTGGCTTATATCTGTCGGGTCAAGTTCTAAATCTCTTATGTCTTTTGCAATTGATAAAATTGTTATCGTATTGTTGTTTATTTGCTGTTCAAGTTGATAAGAATTGTCAATGAATTCTTCAAATTTTAATTTAGACATTTGCATACACATTATTAGTAAACAGATTGCGGTTAATGCGATGCCTCCAACCATCAAATTTGAAGATTGCCATTTTTTCCCCACAGATAAATTCATCAGCTTATTCATACTTTGCCCCCTTAAAATTATTACGTCCCCTACCGAATAATTCAAGTATAAAAATTTAGCAAACAATTTAGCTTAATAAATATTATATCGTAGTTTTCTAATCTTATCAATAGGTTGTTGAATAATTAAAAAATACGTCGTAAAAAAATCCGCCCTAATTGTATTTAGACGGATTTTTTACTAGCTAAACCTTAAATTTAGAAATTTGATTTGTTAACATTTCTGATTGTGCTGCAATTTCTTGTCCGACATTTGCTGTATTTCTAAATATAGATGCATTTTCGCTAATTGCTTGTTTAAGCATATGGCTATTATCAATCAATTCTTGCAATAACACTTTTTGTACTTCTGTATTTTCCTCTTGTTGTGTAGTTAATTTAGAAGTTTCATCTATACTTTGAGCAATTTCTTCTAGTACAGTTGCTGTCACTTCTACGTGTTTTTCACCTTGCTCCACACTATATAAGCTTTGTTGAATTACTGTATCGATTTCGCTAACGGTTTCCGAACTTTTCGTTGCAAGGTCACGTATTTCATTTGCAACAACTGCAAATCCTTTACCCGATTCCCCTGCCCTTGCTGCCTCAATAGCTGCATTTAGAGCAAGCAAGTTTGTTTGCGATGCAATATCTTGAATAATTTTTGTAATTTGTGATACACTCTGACTTGAAGTACTAATGTCTTTAATCGCTTCAAGCATTTTGCCCATCATCTCGCTACTATATTCAACTTTATCTTTAGTTACTCTAGTTGACTTTGTTGTAACTTCAACATGTTTAATGTTTTCGTTTGTATTTTTTGTAATTCTATCAGTTGATTCAATAAAACCGTTAATAATTGTTTCTTGTTGTTCAACTTTTTGTGAAATAATAGTTGAGCCTTCTGCAATTCTCTCTGCTCCATTTGAAAGTTTGTTTCCATTTGCTTTGATTTGATTAATCATGTCACCCATTTGAGTGTTTATTTGATTAATAGACGTTTTCATCATGTTAAATATACCTTTATATTCAACTGATGGGTGAGTTGTTAGATCTCCATTAGCTATACTTTCCAGATTTGTTGAAACGTCATTTAATATATTCCCTGTACTTTTAATCATATCACGTAAATTTTGTGATACCACTCCTAGTTCATCTGCTGATTCATAGTCAATCCATACATCAAAGTTTCCTTTTTCTAATTCAGCAATTGTGTCTCTAATTTTATGTAGTGGCATTATTACTGAGTTTCTTAAAACTCTTGATACTATAAGACTAATAATAGTTCCACAAATAATTGTAATTAGTGATACAATTATCATGTTATCATTTGCTTTTAAATTCTTTTCAATATCGGCTTGTGCTGTTGTGCTAAGATAATTAGTTAAATCTTGGGCTGTGTCAATAATTTGTAATACATTAGGTGTACAGTTATTTATAATTTTGTATTTTGCTTGCTCAAATCTACCTGCTGAAAAATCACCTAATATATCTGTACCTATTTCTAACCAATTTCTTACGTCTGTTTCATAAGTTGATACATCTATACCATGAGAACTTAAATTCTTTATAAGAACTGTAAATTCCTTTTCAAAATCTTGTGCCATACTCCCTATTTCTGCAACTTTTGAATCTAAATTGCTAGGATCTATGTCTAAGTTACTTACTGCTTTAGCTATAGATAATATAGTTATTGTACTATCTTTAATTTCATTTTCTAACGCATAAGAATGTTCTATAAAATCTTCAAAATTTATTTTTGCCGAGTAAAGCCCGTTCATTAATAACATAATTACACTTATCGCAATTACCCCGATCATTACGTTAGACGAAATCCATTTCTTTCCAACGGACCAATCATTTAATTTATTCATATTACCCTCCTAAAAATATAAAATATTACTAAAACCAACAAAATATCACATAATGTTACATACAATAAATTCAGCACCTTCATATTATAACTTAAATTGCTCTGATTATCAAGTTTATCTATTAAGATACCTACAAAAAATAGGACACATTTTTATGTCCTATAATAGCCATCAATATAAACTAATATATCATCTATATTATAATAAATTGTTCCCTCTAAATCTTTTATGCTATCAATTGATTTTGTTATATTTGGCGGAATAATTGTCTGCAAATAAATGTCTTCTATATAATACATCTCATCGTATATATAAGCAGGTAATGTGTAACTAATATATTGCATGGACTCATCTCCAGATACGGTAACCTGAGTTAAAAACCTCTCATTTTGCCATAAATTACTAACATAATCTATAATGTCAAAATCTATCGATATACGAAAGTCATCTACCCCTCCCACCTTACGCATGTCGACATCTGAGTATAATATACCTTTAATTCGAGGATAGCAATCTAACATTTCTTCATAAAAATATTTTAATTTGTTTTTGGCATCTGCTATATAATATGTGTGATCAATTTGTGAAAAACTTGATATTCCTAATCCTGTTATCATCAAAGGTTTGGTGGATTGAAATGTTTTATACCACAAGTCAATATTATCACTTATATCATAGTCAACAAGTTCATTATCAAAATATTTGTACATGTAAATATTTAAGCCTACCCAATCAACAACATCATCACCAGGATAAAACATATAAATATCTTCTATTTCACTATAATCCAAACTCCATACTATTACAGCTTCTGGTATATATTTTTTGATTATTTGATATGCCTCTTGAAATTTTTCTTTATATTCTATAGGATTAGTAACATTTTGAGTTAAAGGGTATAGCTCAATAAAAATAGGGGTTGAATATCTAGTACTTGTTGTACTTATATCACCTATTAAATAATATAAACTAGTTATCGGTTCTGTATCATCAAATAAATATTTTACATAAGGTAATTGTTGGTTTGCAATACAGTCTAAAATGTCTATAGATGTTACAGGATCATTTACTGTGTATTGCATAACTCTAAACGCCATCTCTGTATCCAATGTATTTTCAAAATAATCTATATCTTGTGAGTATACACCTAAATATACCCCCTCTGCAGGTTCATATACAGCAAGATCTAACTGTTCATTTATATAAAGCTGTATACTAGTTTCTTTAAAAGTTGGTTGTATTTCTGCAACTTCTTCAATTATTGCTTGCTCTTTTGAACACCCTACTAAAAATATAATTAGTATTAATAAGCTATATTTTATAATCATAATAACCACCTCATCTAAAGTATTGACTCTTTTTTTCTTATCTAAACAATGTCGTCAACATATTTTTGCAAAGGTTTTAAATAATGCAAGTAATGACCTCCCTCAATTTCTATTTTGTATGCATCTTCAAATGCATCATAAGGTATAGATTTACGTTCTCCATTTTTTGCTCCGTCATGATATTTTTTTAATACATTAAAAGGAAGTAAAAAGTAAGTTTCATAATGTTTGAAGTATACAATTATAAAAGCTACCCCCCCTTGTGCAATAAAATCTTCCATAAAATCAATCTGATGTTGATGTATATTAGCTAGTGGTATTGATTTTTTTGTAGTTTCTTTTGCATCAAAACATACACTGACACTCTGCACCACACCTATATAATCAACCGTACTTTTTTGCTCAAAATAAGCTAATGTAATAACTTTTTTTGCTTTATCTATGTTGATAGGAGTAATAGGAGTTGGAATTTTTTGTATCAACGCCATTTTTTTTGAACGATACATATCGTTTGTAATATTAATTATTTCTTCTAATTCGTTTCCTCGTAGTCCTCTAGTTTGCCAATATCCCAATTTTTTCACCTCTCGAAATTTTTTATTATTATATAATATTTCTTCCAAAAAACCAACTTGAATTTTTGGTAATTTATGGTATAATATAGATATATTTTCCAAATGATACAATTTAAAGGAGGTACTACATGGATTATTTTAAATTTATGTTCTGGTTTAATTTAAATAGAAAAAATTTTTATTCTCTTCCAAAAATAGGACAAGCTCACATGTTACATAAATATAAACACTATAATAAAGCTGGTGATATTTATATGGAACTACAGGAATATGATTTAGCGATACATAGTTTTCTTGACTCTAAACAATACGATAAAATTGTACATATATATGAAGAAATGGGGCGAGTTTCTAACGCCCTAGAAATTGCAGAACAATATAAATTATATAAGCTCGGTGCAGAAATTTGTATGAAGCACGAAAATTTAGTTAAAGCAGCTTATTTTTACGGCTTTTTTGATCCGCTTCAAGCCGCTAGACTATACAAAAAATCTGGACGTTTATACGAGGCAGGGCTTTGCTACTTAAATGCTAACAAATATGCAACAGCACTTACTTGTTTTAGTAAATGTGAAAATATATTACAGAAAAACCAAGGCCTGTGCTATCTTGAAGAAATAGCAATAGTTTTATATTTTAAACGACAATATGAAAAAGCGTATGAAATTTTTGTAGGACTAAACTACTTCGAGTCGGCTCTTATTTGTGCATACGCTTTAGACCATGATTTGTTGATCGGGGAAACTGCTGACCTCATAGATAATTATACATCGAAAGATGATATATTTCTATATTAGAACAAGCTACTTTTAATATCACAAACATGAGTACAGCAGTTTAAATTTTATTAGTTTCACCTTCTAGTATTTTTGTATATAACATAGGCACATTTGCGATAAACACTCTATTTTCTAGGTAGTCTAATATATTATCGCACTCCTCAAATTTAATTTTATAGGCACATAAAAATTGCGATCTAAGTTGATACTTATCCTCAAAATATTTATTAACTTTTTGGTCACCATATTTTGTGTCACCTATAATAGGATACCCTATTTGACTTAAATGTGCTCTTATTTGATGAGTTTTTCCTGTTATTAGCTTTACTTCTAGCACTGTATAGCCCTCTATAATTTTTAGAGGGCTAATTTTTGTTTCTATTGGTTTTGCATCTCCAACTTTATAGTCGCTGATGCGTGCTTTGTTTCCATCAAGTTTTGTGTGGTAAGCATGTAAAGTTATCGGTTTTTCAATTATCCCTTTTACGATAGTTAAATAATATTTTGATATATTTTTTTCTTTAAGCATATCGCTTATCGCTCGAGACGCCGCCAAATTTTTTCCTGAAATAACTAATCCTGCTGTGTTTCTATCTAAACGATTGCTAGGTGCAGGTTTAAACCCATTTAATCCTTCTAACTCATTTTTATTATCCAAATAACTAAGTATCTGTTCAGCTAAGCTATTATCTGCTTTATTTGCTTTTTGGGTTAACAATCCCATAGGTTTATCAACAATTAAAATATTATCATCTTCAAATATAATTTTAAATTGTTGAGCCACTTTTTTCAATGTGGCTTTGCCTTGCATTTCTTCTATTTGATCATCTAACAAAAATATTTTTATTATATCACCTGTTTGTAACAGTTCATTCCCCTTAGGCTTCTTCCCGTTGTATTTAATTTTATTTGTTCTAAAACATTTATATAAAAAACTTTGTGGACAATTTTTTAAGTATCTTAATATAAATTTATCAAGGCGTTGGTTACTTTCTAGGTGACTTACTTCTAGTTGTTGCATTTTTCTCACTCCTATCTATAATAAGTATGTACAAAAAAAAGATATGGTACACACTTAACCACATCTTTTTTTGTTTATTCGGCAAAATATAAAACTTTTGCTATTTTAAGGTCTGGTAAATGCGATAAATTTATCGTTATCCCTCTACCAAATCGTTTGCTTTCGATAATTTTTACTTGTGGTCTAAAAGGATTTCCAACATATCCTGGTGTAACAACTGCCACGTCTAAATTGTTTAGCATTACCATCGTATCTGGGTCATATATATCTACAGACTTTAAAAATTGCTCAACATATGCTGGGTCAAAATGTCGCATCATCCTATTAAAATTTTCTTCAACATCTAAAGTTGGATTTTCTGTCAAACTTGTAGTTTTAATTTTGTAATACATATCTATTATAGCCAAAATTTTAGCACCTGGCACAATTTCATCGCCTTTTAGTTTGTTTGGATACCCCTTACCGTCATGCAATTCATGATGTTGCTCAACGATATCTAAAACACGTTGTGGCAAATTATACTGATATTTCAAATATTTTGCACTTATAATAGGATGATTTTTTGATAAATGATTGCGTCCCCACTTATCATCTGGTTGTATTAGTGCTAAATCTCTAAGTAATGCTGCAAGGCACAGTGTTGATGCTTCAGATTTTGAAAATCCCATTTTTAATGCCAAAAGTGTACTCATTATAGCAATATATATTGTTTTTTCTTCAAAATCGTTAGTAAGTATTTTTTTTGGCTCATATGCTATTTTAAACGTGTGTTTTGTGGCATTAAGTGTAGAAACAAGTTCATTTACTACACGTAACGTTGCGATAACATCATCTTTATCTATCGTTCCTAACCTAGTTTTCCTTGCTAAACGTTTTAAAATTACTACTATACGCAAAATATTACTTGGTTGAGAAGTGTAATTACTAAAGCCATAGTAACAATATTTATCTATAATATAAATAGAAGAAATATTAGTAGTTTGTAACCTGTTTATATTTATATCATTTAACATATGTCCTCTTTTAAGTAATACTCTAGCATTTTCATCTAAAATATCTATACCTAGCTCAATGTTTGGGCGTAGTTTATTTATTGGCACTAGTCTCATATAACAACCTCCTTTTTTACATTATATACTTATTATATACCAAAATCAACAAAAAAATAGCTATAACTTATCATTATAACTAGTTTTTTTATTTTTTTAATCTACATAATACACTATTTTATTTATTTTGACATCATTCATCTTGTACAAGTTAAGTATATCGCCTATAGTATAATTACAACTTTTCACTATTTTTATTTGCGGCTTAAAAGGATTTTTGGGTTGTATGTCCGTAACAACGCCTATATCCCCAGTAGTTAGTTTGATGAGAATATCTGCATCATATATAACGACATTTCTTAAAAATCTATCAACATAGTATGGATCAAAATGTGATATAAGTTTGTTAAACTCTAACTCAATACCTATAATATTATTTTCATCTAAACTTACAGTTTTTATACGATAATATATATCTATTATAGCTAAAATTCTTGCACCTTTACATATGTTTTCTCCCTTTAAGTTGTACGGATACCCTTTTCCATCATACAATTCATGGTGTTGCTCCACGATTTCAAGCACTGGTTTAGGGAGATTATAATTTTCAGCCAAATATTTGGAGCTTTGTATTGGATGATGTTTGGGAGGGTCTACTTTTTCCCACTTGACACTAGGTTGTACTAAAGAAATATCTCTTAGCAAGGCAGCTAAACATAAAGCTGCTGCATCATGTTTTGAAAATCCTACTTTTAAAGCTAGCAAACTACTCATTATTGCGATATATACAGTTTTTTCTTCAAAGTCATTGCCATTAATTTTTTTTGGCTCATATCGTATCTTATATATATGTTTATAATCATGTAGCACATTAATAATATCGTTTACAGTGTTTATTGCCTCTATCATAACCTCTTTTGGTGTTACCCCTAATAAACTCAGTTGTGCAAACTGCTTTAAAAATATAACTTTGTGTAAAACATTTTTAGACTGGGCTGTATATGTTGCTGTATTAGCAAAGCAATATTTATCTTTAATATAAATCGACGAAATATTTGTATATTTAAGACGTTCTATATTTCTTTTCGTTATAGTACAGCCTTTTTTTATTACTATTTTTGAATGCTCGTCTAAAATATCAATTGCGACTTCTGAATCTGGTCTTAACTCGGTTACTGGTACTAATCTCATGTTTTTCCCTCCTAGCTAATTACCCTTTTTATGTATATTTATGCAAAAAAAAAGAGCTATAACACATAAAGTGCTATAACTTTTTACTATTATTTAGAATTAGACTCATACTTTTTTAGTTTGTCTTTAAGTAATCTAATTTCTTCGCTTAGTTCGTTGTTCGCCTCGCTTAGTTCATTGTTCGCCTCGCTTAGTTCATTGTTCGTTTCATTTAACTCTTTGCATTTATCATCTAATTTCTTTAGTTCAGTCAATGTAATTTTATGCTCTTTTTCTATTATCTCTCTTTCGTAAATCGCTTCTAACGCACTCATTCCAATATCCCCTTTCCCTTGAATTACTTGTTCAAAACCTTTACTAAATGCAGTTAATTCTTTATCACTAGCATTAATACAATGACTAGGATCTAACAAGAATTCTATAAATTTTTTAGTGTGTTTGTATTTTCTTTTAAGCTGGTCTGCGTTAGCCATAAAAATACTCACTATTTGCAAATGGTCTAATATACGTTTAGTTTGTTGTTCCCTAATTTCTTTAGTAACTATAGGCAGCCCCTTATATTCTGGAGGAGCATATTTGTTAGTATTACCAACATAAAACCAAACGCATCTGGCTTTTTTATTTTCAATGTTATAAATCATTGCTTTTGATTTTTCTGTCGATGTTGGCGTATACTCCCCAAAAATTCTACTTACATATACTAATTCCCTATCAATTTCGTTTGGTCGTCTATCATTTTGCATTTCTATATTAATTTGCAATATAATTCCGCCTAGTTTTTTAGAATAAAATTCTAACAACTTATCCAATTGTATATCTTTAGAGCTTGTATTTTTTCCACCATAAGTTGAATCAGTAATTTCTCCCACATATTCCAAATCATCTATTTGAAGTATTTCTTTTAAACTTGGTAATATTAATTCTATACATTGGACAATATAACTTTTAAATACTCCGTCCTCAGTTGGAAATACCCCAAACCCATCTGAAATATTTTGCAATCTGTCTATATGATATGCTTTATTCAACAAAACATCGTTAATTGTAGTTTCATACTTATAGTATTTTTGCGTAGTTGCTGTTAATGTCAAATGCTTAGCATCTAGTTTTTTGCTACTATCAATACTTATTATATTGTTTCCTAAATGTCGTATATAATACTTACAGCCTATCCCTAATATAATACATAAGCTATCTTGTTTTCGATAAAAAGTGTTGCCCCCTACAGCAAGCACTTTTAAATCGTCTAACACATTTATCATTTGTACCTTTCCTTTCTTTAATCAATGTAATACACTGTTTCTTCTATCCTTGGATACTCCATCTTATGTAAATCCAATATAGTTCCCACAGGATATTCTTGACTTTTTACTATTTTAACTTGCGGCTTAAATGGATTTGGTGACGGTGCCTCGGTCACAACTGCTATATCACAACTTGACAATCCAACCAACGTATCTGGTTCATATATTGTAACGTATTTCATAAATTGAGCTAAATATTCTTTGTCTAAATGCTTCATTCGTTTATCAAAGTTCATTTCTGTATGTTCTGTTATACTTGTAGTTTTTACTTTATAGTAGGCATCTACTATAGCTAATATTCTCGCTCCAACAACAATTTCGTCCCCTTTTAGTCCTGCTGGATACCCCGTACCGTCCGAAAGTTCATGGTGTTGCAAAACAATATCTAACACATCTTGTGGCAATTTATAATGCTTTTTTAGCCATTCTGCACTTTTTAGAGGGTGAACTTTGCAATTATGATTTTTTCCCCATTCAACATTTGGTTGCACAAGTGCTATATCTCTAACAAGTGCTGCCAAACAAATAGTTGATGCCTCGTGTTTTGAAAGTCCCATTTTTAATGCAAACAACGAACTCATTATAGCGATATATATAGTTCTTTCTTCAAAATCATAAATCATAATTTTTTTAGGTACATATTTAATTTTCATAGTATCTTTATGTTCGTTCAAACTATCTACTATTTCTTTAACAGTATTTAACGTTTCAAGCACCATTTCTTTAGTTATCGTGCCAAGCATACTCATCTTTGAAAGCTTTCTCAAAATAACTACTTTTCTTAACACATTTGCTGGGTTAGCTGTTATTTTTTCTTCTTCAACAAAGCAGTATTC
Source organism: Epulopiscium sp. Nele67-Bin004 (assembly GCA_002007315.1). The sequence goes on along the minus strand of LNZQ01000091.1, from coordinate 4,004 downwards.
ATCTCTAACATAAACAGCTGATACATTTGTTGATTTAAGCATTGTTATATTTTCTTCATTTAGCGTATCACCTTTTTTTAATAACACCTGATAATTTTCATCAATGATGTCTATAGCTATTTCAACATTTTCTTTTGGATATAAGCGTGAAACTGGTACTAATCTCATAAATATTACCTCCTCAAATTGTATGTTTAGTTATATTATACATTATTTTTCACAAAAAGAAAGCCCCATGTTTAACACAGGGCATATATTTTATACTAAATATTCTGTTCTATCTTCCATTGCTTTAACTAGCATTACCATAAGCTTGTGTGTTGGAACGTCAATCCCATACTTTTCTCCTGCTCTCACAACTGAACCACTTATAGTGTTAATTTCCGTTTTTGCACCGTTGTGTAAATCTACACATATCGAAGTTATACCTAACGGAATATTTACTGATAAGTCTTTAATTTTGGCCAGGCATTCTGCCTTATCAAACTTTAGACCCATAGCCGTTCCAACCTCGATTGTTTCATCGCAAAGTTGTTCTATAATCGCCCAAGCGTGTTCACTTTGTGCTGCAAGCCCCATTTTAACTTGCAATAATCCTGTTACAACACTAAGAGATGAGTTTATCATTAATTTATTCCATATAAGTTGGTGTATGTTTTCAAATATTTTGATATCAAATCCACAATTATCAAACACCTGTTTAATTTCCGCAAGTATACCGTCTGTGCGTCCATCAAGCATACCTATATTCGTTACGCCTTTTCCACCATGTCTAATGTGTCCAACACCAAGAACTGTTCCGCTATCTTCTGTCGTTCCGATAATAATTTTATCTTTGTCAACGTAATTTGCAAGTTCATCTTCATGTCCCGAACCATTTTGTAGCGTCATAATGTATGTGTCTGGTCCAATTAGATGTTTGTTGCTATCAAGTGCAGTTATCGTTGCAAGAGCTTTTACAAATACGATAACCAAATCTACGTACCCAACGTCTGATGTGTCAATTCGCATATTTGGAAAAAATGTTTCGTCTACACCGTCTTTTGTTAGTGTTATTCCGTTTTGTGCCATCGTATCAATTTTTTGTTGGTCGCGCCCAACCAAATATACTTCATTTTCTAAGCAAAGTTTTGCACCGTATATACAACCCATTGCACCTGCCCCTAAAATCGCTATTTTCATAAAATCAACCCCCTAAAGATTCAAAATGTTTTATTTCATCTGGCGTAAGCTGTCTAAAGCTTCCTTGTGTCAAGTCGTTTAGTGCTATATTTCCGATAGCAACTCTTTTTAGTTTGACCACGGTATGTCCGACAGCTTCACACATTTTTCTAATTTGTCTGTTTTTGCCCTCGTGAATAGTTATTTGTAATGTTGTCATGTTGTTTTCTATATATAAAATATCTACTTTTGCTGGTGCTGTAACATACCCATCTATATCTACACCATTTCTAAGTTGCGACAGCACCTCATGTGCGACCATTTTTTTTACAGTTGCAACATAAGTTTTTGGCACAGTGTGTTTTGGATGTGTCAATTTATACGTGAAATCACCATCATTTGTTAGAAGTAACATTCCTGACGTGTTATAGTCAAGCCTGCCGACAGGAAAAACTCTTACGCCGTTTTGTGGCAACAAGTCTAACACGGTTTGTCTACCTCTATCATCTGTAACACTTGTGATGTATCCTTCTGGTTTGTTTAACATATAATATACTTTTTTCTCCACTTTAGTGACAATATTATCGTCAAACATAACTTCATCACCGTCTGCAACTTGTGTGCCAAGCTCTGTCACAACTTCACCATTTATTTTTATGCGACCTTCTGTTATCAAAACTTCGCATTTTCTTCGTGATGCAACGCCTGCATCAGCCAAGTATTTTTGTAATCTCATTTTTTATCTCACCTAAACATTCCTATTTATTTTCTATTTTAGTTAGAACGAATTTATAAACTTTTTAACTTTCTCAATTAATGATAACGCTTCAACATCTTCTGCTGGATATAACCAAGTTGTTGCAAGCACTTCTGCATTTAAAACAACGTCAAGCCTTGCCGCTTGCATATCTTCTGACACTGGTGCCTCGATAGCATCTGGCTTTGTGACGCTAAACTGAACTGTTGACATTTCATCACTTGTTAATGGCATAACTACAACTTCTTTTGCAACAAGTTTAACTGTATCTTGTTTTCCGTCAGCAACGTTTATAGTTTCAATAACTTGTCCGTCATCAACAAGTGTGTATAATTTATAGTTTTTAAAACCATATTCTATCATCTTTTGTACGTCTGTATACTTTTTACTTTTTCCACTCGTTCCAAAGTTTCCAAGTGCAACACCTATAAGTGTCATATCTCCTCGTTTTGCTGCACCAACAAAGCAATGTCCCGCTTTAGATGTGTAGCCAGTTTTAACGCCTTGTGCACCAGACATAAAAAAAATGGGTATAGAGCATATTAGCACAAGCTGTTATCGAGAACTCAGCGGAGGACAACAACAGCGAGTACTACTTGCTCGTGCTTTATGTGCTACAAAAAAAATCATACTGTTAGATGAGCCCACTGCAGGACTTGACCCACATGCTTCAAAAGATTTATATAATGTAATAGAATCTATCAACAAAGAAGGTATTACTATTGTCATGATTTCACATGATGTAGAAATAGCATTAAATTATGCAAGTCATATTTTACACGTTGGTAGAAATACATTTTTTGGTACAAAAGAAGAATATATAAAAAATGAAAAACTATATTCTTGTCTTGTTGGAGCAAATTAATTATGAATAATTTTATAGAAGTATTTATCTCATATTTTTCTTACCCATTTGTAAGGTACGCTTTTATAGTTGGCGTGCTTATTGCATTATCTGCTTCTTTGCTTGGGGCAACATTAGTACTAAAACGATTTTCTTATATAGGTGATTCGCTTTCTCATATTGCATTTGGTGCTATAGCAATTGCCACCATATTTAATATTTCAAGCGAGATGATTTTTACATTGCCTGCGACTGCTGCTTGTGCTGTTTTACTTTTACGTATAGGCACAGATTCAAAAATAAATACCGATGCTGTTATTGCTATGTTTTCTGTAGGTGCTCTCGCTATTGGATATCTTTTAATGAATTTATTTCCATCTTCGGCAAATATTTCTGCTGACGTTTGTACTACACTTTTTGGGGCAACATCAATACTCACATTGACAAAACTTGATGTTTATCTTTCTGCATTTCTTTGTATAGTAGTTATTTCTATATTTATTATTTTTTACAACAAAATATTTGCTATAACATTTGATGAAAACTTTGCTCGTGCCACTGGAATAAATACTAAATTTTACAATTTAATACTTTCCATTGTTATAGCACTTGTAATAGTAGTTGCAATGAATTTGGTTGGCTCTTTATTAATCTCAGCATTAATAATTTTCCCTGCCATTTCATCTATGCGTCTGTTCAAAGATTTTAAATCTGTTATAATATCATCTGCCATTATTTCTGTAGTATGTGCATTTAGTGGCATGGTGATTTCAATTTTTAAATCTACACCGATAGGTTCTACTATAGTTGCTATAAATATTTTTGTTTTGGGGCTATTTTTCCTCATAAGCAAAATATTATACGGGAGAGTACAATGAAAATAAAATTATCTTTAATAATACTTATTATACTAGCTATTTTTGCTACTGCTTGTTCTAAGAAAAAAGGTGGCAAGAATTATTTTGATAATGTTGCAGGTCAATATGCAGATGTTGAGAACACAATAGACAGAATGAAAACGCAAGATACTGCAAATCAAACAGAACAACCTCAATCGCTACAAAGTCAATATGCCCAGCTGCTTGAGGCGGTAAAAAATAGAAGAACTACATTAGAAAATAATAGTGGTGTTGTCGATGTAAATTTATCCGAAATGAACTCTATGCTAATTTTTGGCGAAGTAAATAATATGGTAATGAATCCAGATGATTATATCGGTAAAATGGTAAAACTTACAGGGCA
>LNZQ01000090.1 GCA_002007315.1 Epulopiscium sp. Nele67-Bin004 | reverse complement strand
TTATTTTCTACCTCTTCACAGGAAAAATCTGCATTTGAAAACATATTAGCACTGTCACAATCAGCTATCAGATTCCATAATCTCTTTCAGTCCAATCATTTCCTTCAAGAAGGCATCATCAAAAGAACCGCTGCACACAGAAAACACATTTGCAAAGTCTTTCTCCCTGTTATCGAACACAGTCTCTACGACCGAACTGCATTCCCCACTTTCGAGTATTATTTCCACAGGAATTCCCCTGAACTTTCTAGGGCCTAATTTATTTATTCCATTCCAGAACTGCTGGGAATTATGGCTTTGCATTTTTTTCCCTGTTGTCCTCAGAATATTCCACAATGGCTGTAATTCTGGATTCCAGTGTGGTTCTGGGGACCTTCCAGATCCTCTGTGACCGTCAGGTTTCCTCTTCACACATTTACTGAATCCAGTTTACAGACTACCACACAGACCATCAGCTCAGTGAGGTCCCACCGGATGTTGTCACATTGACTGGAGGAGAAAAACGCGTCGGGGCCTTTGTAATGTAGCTCAGACTGTCTCAGTGGATCTATATGATACATGCGAGTCTTCAGTTATAAAATGAGCTTTCATTTGCATTCTTAACAGCAGTAGATGGTCTGGTAAGGAGTTTATCATTGTGCTTGAAGATGATTATTTTGTGGCGGAGAATGTTAATCTTAATGAGCATTTGGAACTTTTCTATAAGTCATAATGAATTTGCAGAGGAACTAGCAGAGAGTTCAGCCAAGAAATAACCCCTGTACAGCCACAAGTGCTTTGGTTTCAAGAGTCATGAGTCAGTGAGTTTATCTGTCATTTGCAGCCAGGACTGCATTGGAAAAGGGGTGCCAGAGCTCAGAAATACATAAAAAACAACATAACAATGATAGAATGAAAGTACACAAAACAGGAACAAGATAGTAGATGCAACATATGCCACACATGGATATGTCCATCAGTCATTGCGAATAGGTGATAATAAGACAAGATAAGACAGCTAATGTTAGAAGATTAAACAAAGTGCATGTGCATATCACAAGGAAGACAGCTAAAAGCAAAAAGACAAGCTCAGTGTTTAGTGCATGATCTACTTAAAGTCAAGCTGAAGTCAAAAATGCATTTTCAACCCTTTTGGACCATTTCCCTGCTCTTATTGTAGTCAAATTTAAAAATGTATCACAAAAAAATTACAAAAAATGAATTATTTTGTATTTTTAAATTAAAGTCTGCCACTTCCGTCTTTCATTTAAAACAAAATCTCCCTGATGTCATCGTTGACTCGGGCCGTTATTGGTTGAATCATTTTTTGAATTCAACCAATTATATCATGCCAATCCACCTGTCAATATAAACCTGTAAATATTAAATAAACTAAAGCTAGCTTGGTGTTAAAATTTAGCAAAGCCCTAGCAACGGTTGCCAAGGAGTAACAACAACACTTGCCAACAACACTCCAATCAGATTCCTCCAACTTATGTCCCACCCCTACAGCCCGTTCATTGGTTGTTTAATTGTTTAGAGCAACAACATGGCAGTTGATGCTCTGGAAAAAGGCATTTCAGCTCAATCGAAATGAATCAAAACAAAAACGAGCACCAGCATGACCCCAGAGGGGCGGTTGCCAGAAGCCTTCTTGCTTTATGCAGCAAATTTGTAAAAACTTGTATCTGCCATGTCTGGCCGGTCGCTTGTGAGCATAAATGAAAGAGTCTTGTCAATCCTACAGTTCCCCCAAATGTAATAAACAGAATATCATATCCAGCTAAAACAATCAGCATAATAATTGTTAACTGTTAAGCTACTCAAGGAATTGTTTTAATGCCTTTTTGCAGCAAAAACATAAAATATTCTCTGGTTTCAGCTCGTCCATGATGAGCTGCTTTTCATGTTTGCATTCTGAACTGATCCCTGAAGGAGCGTGATTCAGAGAACAAATGGAAACGATAAAAAAGTCGGATTTTAGAATACCGAATGATAAACAAGTGCCGAAAATTAGAACTTTATTGAAATATAGGATATTAGCAATATTTCCAACTATATTTTTGATTATAGGGATTTTGTGTACTACCCCTGAGGATTTTGTTATTGGAATGCAAGCAATGGTCTTTTCAGACGTTGCATTAGTTACAGATTATTTTGAGGTGGCTGGAATAGGCAATGCACTAATAAATGCAGCTTTAATTTGGTATCTAAATATGTTCATTTTGTATAAGCTAGATTTAAGACCTAACGGTATCATAATAGGTGCACTATTTATGGTGTCGGGATTTGGTCTAATGGGGAAAAACTTTTTTAATGTGTGGCCTTTTTACGTCGGAGGATTAATATATTGTAGATATCACAATATAAATTACAAAAATGTAGTTCTTATCAATATGTTATCAACATCACTAAGTCCATTGTGTAACTTAATGGTAAATCAAGAAATGTATGAACCCGTTGTAGGGTTAGTGTTGATGGCGTTACTTGGAATGTTTTTAGGGTTTATCATTCCACCTATTTCAGCACATATTATGGCGGCACATTCTGGATATAGCTTATATAATATGGGGTTAACTTGTGGTTTGATTAGTGCGATTATATATCCAATATTAGAGGGAATTGGATATGACACCGCCGTTGTTAGTAGGTGGTATACAGGCGACACAACATTACCAATGATTATAATCATCTCTTTTTGCATAATACTTATAGTAATTGGATATATATTGAATGGTAAAACTTTTGATGGATACAAAGAAATTTTTTCACATACGGGAAGAGTAGTGACAGATTTTATTCAACATATAGGGTTTGGTTTAACAATGGTAAATATGGGAATAATGGGAATAATAGGTGTTGTATATGTAATAGTTATGGGCGGTAGTTTTGATGGACCAACCGTTACAGCACTTTTAACTGTTATAGGGTTTTCGGCGTTTGGTAAACACCCAAAAAACGGGATTCCTATTATGCTAGGAGTAAGTATTGCGTCACTATTAATAAATAGAAGTATAAATCCATCATTAGTTGTTATGGCTGGATTGTTTAGCACAGGACTTGCACCGATGGCAGGAGAATTTGGTCCAATAATAGGGATAATAGTAGGAATATTGCATTTATTTTTAGTGCTAAACACAGGTGCATTACATGGAGGCTTTATGTTATATAACAATGGATTTTCTGTTGGTCTTATAGCTATGGTTTTTAGACCTTTGTTAGACGCATTTAGAAAAGGGGAAGAATAAATGAAACGAAATATCAAAAAAGTTTCAAAGATCGTGAATGAGTTAACTATGTTTTTGCTTGAACACCAATCGACAAATATTAAAGTAGGCGTACGAAATTTTGATGACAAAGTTGTTATTACAGCAGTTGCTGAAGATGTTGAAAAAATGGACATAGCAGTCACAAATTTAAAGAAATCTTTAAGTTATCCAAGAACACGTGAAATTGAAGAATATTGTTGGGAATTAACGGGAGAATCGGAAACAGAGTCTGGGTTAGCTATAGTGGGGAGTATGGTTGACGAGGCTACTATTGATTATGATGAAACTCAACTATATGTACAACTTACTCGATTGATAAAAAAATGAGCGAGGTAAATAGGAAAAATGGAAGTAGAAATAAATGGTATTATTGAAAATGTAGTATTTCAAAATGAAGAAAATGGCTATACAGTATGCACGATCACACATGAGAAAGAAACTATCTCATGTGTGGGTGTTATGCCAGGGATACAGCCAGGTGAAGAAGTGGAAATTGTTGGTATATGGACGACGCACAATTTGTATGGCAAACAAATAAAAGTTAACAGCTATTCAAAAAGTTTGCCAAAAACTGTACAAGGAATAGAAAAATATTTAGGCTCAGGCTCTATAAAAGGTATAGGAGAAAAACTGGCGAATAGAATAGTAAAGCAGTTTGGACTTGATACTCTCAAAATTATAGAAACTGAGCCTATTAGACTTGCACAAGTTACAGGCATAAGCAAAAATAAAGCGATAAGCATCGGTCAGCAATTTCATGACCAGTATGAACTAAGAGCAGCGATGCTTGCGTTGCAAGAGTTTGGAATAACAACCACTTATGCGGTAAAAATTTATGAGAGATACGGCAGTGAATGTGTAGAAGTAATTAAAAACAATCCATACAAACTTGCTGATGATATAATTGGCATAGGGTTCAAACGTGCAGATGAGATAGCAAAACAAATAGGCATTGAAAAAAATGATATAAATAGAATACGGGCGGGGACAATATATATATTAAATGACTTTGCGACAAGTGGGCACACATACTGTCCAAAAGATACATTACTTACAGAGTGCAGAAAATTGTTAGAAGTGCCGCCAGAGTTAATCGAGCATGCATTGTTAGATTTAAATATAGAAAAACGTATAACTATAAAGTCTTATGATGGACAAGTGGCAGTATTTTTAAAAAACTATTATAGGTATGAAGAAAATATTGCGTATAGATTGATACAATTGTTGTCTATAAAGCAATCGCCAATCAAAAAAGACTTTGAGATGCAACTAGCACAAACAGAGGCAGATTTAAAAATCAACTTAGTAGACGAGCAAAAAGAGGCTATTAGATGTGTATTAGAGCATGGGGTGTCTATAATAACGGGTGGTCCAGGAACAGGAAAAACAACAACTATAAATGCATTGCTTGACATGTTAAAAAAACAACGCATTGAATTTATGCTGGGAGCACCAACAGGGCGAGCTGCAAAACGTATGAGTGAAACAACAGGTGAACTGGCACAAACTATCCATAGATTATTAGAAATAAATTTCGTTAACGAAGGTCAAAATAGGCAATACTTTAATAGAGATAAAGATAATCCTTTAGAAACGGACATACTTATCTTAGACGAGGTATCTATGATTGATGTTAATTTAATGAATGCTATATTAAATGCATTAGTTGAAGGGCAAAAAATTGTATTAATAGGCGATGTGGATCAGTTGCCATCAGTTGGCCCTGGCAACGTACTAAAAGATATAATATCTAGTGGCCGAATTCCTATTGTTAAATTAACACAAATTTTTAGGCAAGCAAGCCAAAGTGCAATAATTAGAAATGCACACAAAATTAACAAAGGAGAATATCCTATATCAAACGAAATAGATTCAGATTTCTTTTTTCTAAGGCGTCCATATGCAGATGATGTAAAAGAAGGGCTTGTACATCTGATTAAAGAGAGGTTGCCAAAATACAAATCGCTTGACATAATACGAGATATACAAGTTTTAGCGCCAATGCGTAAAGGTGCTCTTGGTATAGCAGAATTAAATAAAGAGCTGCAACAAGCATTAAACCCTCCAGCAAAAAACAAACCAGAGCATGAATATCGCCAAAATATATTTAGAAAAGGCGACAAAGTGATGCAAATAAAAAAC
>LNZQ01000089.1 GCA_002007315.1 Epulopiscium sp. Nele67-Bin004 | reverse complement strand
AATTCCATTTCACGTTGCAATTTCTTTAGTAAATTCAACACTTGTGCTTGAATAGAAACGTCTAGTGCCGACACAGGTTCGTCACAAATAAGTACTTTTGGCATAACTGCAAGTGCTCTCGCAATACAAATTCGCTGTCTTTGTCCGCCCGAAAACTCATGCGGATACTGCCCCAAACACGACGGCTGAACGTTAACTTTACGCAAAACATCATACATAATCATATCTCGCTCTTGTCTGGATTTGTGCCCATGTGCTTTTAGTGGCCCTTCAAGCGACTGGTAAATTTTCTTCATCGGGTTTAACGCCGAATATGGGTCTTGAAACACCATTTGTATTTCTTTCCTAAAGTCGAATATTTCTTGTTTTTCAAACTTTGTTATATCTTTAAGTTCCCCGTGATAGTTGTACAAAATTTCACCTTCAGTTGCTTCTTGTAGCATCATCATCGTTTTTCCAAGTGCCGTCTTTCCACAGCCCGATTCCCCAACGATACCAAGAGTTTCGCCTTTATACACCTCAAAACTAACGCCATCAACCGCCTTAACGTAATCCGTTGGTTGTTTCAATAGCCCTTCTCGCATAGGAAACCACGTTTTTAAATTGTTAACTTTAAATATTACTTCCTGAGATTTAGTCATATTTCACCTCATCTAAAAATTCTGGATATCTAACACATCTAATGTTGTGGTCGTTGCCAAGCTCCACAAGCGGGATTGACCCTTCACGACATTTTTTTGTTGCAAATTCACATCTATTTGCAAAATCGCACCCCTCAAGAAGTCCGTGCGGATTTGGGGCTATCCCCGGTATAGTTGTAAGTTCGGCGTTTTTGTCCATTCCAAGCACTGGTATAGATTTAAGCAGTGCACGTGTGTATGGGTGCGTCGGCTTTTCAAAAATTTCAGCAACTGGTCCAATTTCAACAACACGTCCCATATACATAATGCACACATCGTCAGCAATATCAGCAACAAGCCCCATATTGTGTGTAATCAAGATGATAGACTTGCCTTCCTGCGTTTGCAACTTTTTCATAAGCGACATAATTTGTGCCTGAATAGTAACGTCAAGTGCAGTCGTTGGCTCATCTGCGATAATTATTTCTGGCTCACAAATCATCGCAATTGCAATAACAACTCTTTGTTTCATACCTGCCGAAAATTGGTGCGGATAACAATTAAATCTATTTTCAGGGTCAGAAATTTCAAGCTTTTTAAGTAGTTTTATAACTTCCCTTTTTGCCTCGTCTTTTTTCATATGCGGGTTGTGCTCAAGCAAACCTTCCATAACTTGACGTCCAATTCTATGGAGCGGATTTAGTGATGACATAGGGTCTTGAAACACCATTCCAATATCTGCACCTCTAAGGTCACGCATTTCTTTGCCATACGGTGCCATCTTATTTAGGTGAAACTCTGATTTTTTGCCACCATCAAACTTAGTATATTTAATGTCAGTTGCAGTCGTCGTTGCGTTTTTTGGCAATAAATTCATAATCGAATTAATCGTTACACTTTTTCCGCAACCAGACTCGCCAACAATCGCCATCGTTTTACCCCTTCTCAAATTAAAAGAAACATCTTTGACGATAGGAACATCTTTATTTCCAATTTTAAAATGAGTTGTCAAATTTTTAACTTCTAAAACAATATCTCTATCTTCCATAGTAACCTCCCTATTGCTGTTTCGGATCTAGCATATCACGAAGCCCATCACCAAAAAAGTTGATTGACAACACGAACACCGATATCATAACTGCTGGCACAAGCCATATCCACCAATAATTTATAATAGCATCTATTGATTTTGATGCTGTTAGTATGTTCCCCCAAGTTATTGATGACGCTGGCACGCCAACTCCTAAAAAGCTTAGGCTTGCCTCTTGCAAAATAAAACCTGCGATATTTACTGTTGTTGCAACGATTACTGGGCTTAATGCGTTTGGCAAAATCTCTTTAAATATAATCCAAGTGTCGCTCATTCCAAACGCCTTTGCAACTTCAACATAAGTTTCTTCTCGCAAAGACAAAAATTCGTTTCGCACCATTCTATACGTCGTCATCCAGCCTGTTATTGTAAATATAATTAACAAGTTGTATAGCCCAGGGCCTAGCAGTGACACTAATATAAAAATCAAAATTAGCTGTGGAAACATTTGAAACATCTCTGACGTTTTTAACAAAAATGCATCAATCCATTTGCCATAATAGCCAGATATACTTCCTAAAACAACGCCTATAATAGTGCTAAGGATCGCACCGCAAACGCTTATAAATATAGACGCTCGCCCTCCATATAGCACACGTGACAACACATCTCGCCCAAGCTGGTCTGTCCCAAACGGGTGATCAGCACTTGGGGGCAAATTTGTTGACGTTAGGTCAAACGTTTCTGGGTCATACGACGTTAATATTGGGGCACATATAGTGGCAAGAACTATAATCACCATAAAAACCAGCCCAACAACGGCAAGTTTATTGCTCCAAAACTTCTTTAAATTTTTAACCCACAATTTTTGCGTTTCTGCTTTTTGTAACTTACTTTTTGTGTATGGCATAATATCCTCCCCCCTACTCGTCAAATCTTATACGTGGATCAAGCAACGCATTTAATATATCTAACAAAAAGCTTGATATCAAAATCGCTACTGCAATCATCAACGTTGTAATCAAAATTATAGGGTAATCCCCCGCAATAACAGCAGTAATTAACGTGCTACCAATTCCAGGCCACCCAAACACCGTTTCAACAACAACTGCACCACTAACAAGCATCGGCAACCTAAACATAACGATAACAAGCACTGGACGAATTGCATTTATAAGTGCATGTTGTGTGTACACTTTCCATTCTGGAATACCTTTGCTTCTAGCTGTTTTTATATAGTCACTGTTAAGTACGCTAAGCATCGTGCTTCTTGTGTAGCTCATAATAACCGCCGTCATCGCTAACGTTAGTGTCATTACAGGTAACACAAGATAAGTAAGTCTGTCCATAAATCCACCGCCACCAGGCGACATTCTACCAGATGGTGGCAACCACCCAAGCGATGTTGCGAACACTTGGACTAAAATAACGCCACAAAAAAACTGTGGTATAGATTGCCCTAACACCGAAAACACACGTCCTATATAATCGACAATTCCATTTTGTCTAATCGCCGAAACTATACCAATCAAAATACCAGTTGTTGTTGATAATATTAACGCCCAAAAAGACAATTCAAACGTTGCCGACAATCTCCCCGAAAGTGTATCTGTAATTTTGTTGCCTGTTATTAAGCTGTAGCCAAGATTTCCGCTAAGCACTTCTGATAACCAACTAAAATACCTAGATACAACAGGACCATTTAGCCCAAGCTCCTCCCTAAGCAGCTCAATATCATCAATAGCATTAACTATATCAGATGCCACCATATAATCTATAGGGTCAACACCTGTTAAGTCTAATGCACAAAAAATTACAAAACTTAATGCAAACAACATTATTATCATTTGCACAAATTTTGAACATAAATATTTCACCATACCCTCACCTCTTTATTAATTAATAATTCGCCACTCTTCAAACTTAATATCACATTCATAAAACGGATTACCAAACTCAATGTCATCTGGAATTTGCAATTTACCTTCATTTATAAATATAACTTGGTCTAACGTAAACACTGGCAGTTTATACAACGTGTCATGCTCAATCTGTTGCAACTGTCTAAGAATGTCTTCACGTTTCTCTATATTAACTTCTATTTCAAGCTGTTTAACTAGATCGTCAAAAACAGTGTCGCCACCTATAGTATGTTGAAAATACTCGTTTGTCGACAAATATTCATAATACCATTCTTCGATAGAAAATGCAGATAGCCCTTTGTAGCCAAGGTCATAATTTCTCGTCGTAAACAAGTCTAAACCGCCTTGCGTCGTAAATATAAGCTCTGTTTTGACACCGATTTGACCTAAATATGCTGCAACCGCATTCATAAAGTTTTCGGCTGTTTGGTCTGTATAATAAGTAAGCAATCTAACTGTGTAATCAAAGTCAAAATCCGCCTCCTCCAAAAGTTCCCTCGCCTTAACAGGGTCATACTCATACACAAAGCCGTCGTTTGCAGGGTGTTCTTCAGACACTCCAGAGTTTATAACTGACGCCATATTGTTTAACACCCCTATATCAATTGCATCTCTATCAATCGCATGCATAAATGCTTGTCGCACTCTATAGTCTTGCATCGCTGGGTTTTGGTTGCCGTCAATCCCTTGCATATTCACAACGAAGTAACGGTAAAACATCGCATCAACCATATAAGAGCCCATATTTGACATCGAGTCCAAAATTTTCATTTCGTCGATACTACTTGTGTGATAATAGTATGCTTGGTCATTTTGAACGGCTGTTACATAATCTGGAACCCAGTTTATAACAACTTTTTCGATTATTGGCTTAGTTTCTGTTGAGTATGGGTTTGGCACAAGTGTGTAAAAACTACCAACGCTAACTTCGTCAACCATAAACATACCGTTTGTTACAGGGTTTAGCCAAAATTCCGAGTTGTGAAACCCGTCTGGGTCAATGTTTTCAACTGCGTGCTTTGGAATAATGTCAAACTGTGCCAAAACAGGGATAAACGCTGAATACGGATTTTCAAGCTGTATAATTATATCGTTGCCATCAATTGTGATGCCCGACACCTCGTCTGCTGTGCCGTTTTTCCATTCGGTTGCCCCAACGATATTACCAAATGCATTTTGATATAGTTGGTTTGAAACTGTCACCAACAAGTTGTACTCTATACTAAATTTCACGTCTTCAGGTGTAACATACTCGCCGTCTGACCACCTGTTTCCTTCAATCAAATTTATAGTGTACGTCAAATGGTCGTCTGACACTTCATAGCCGCTTGCAAGGTCAGGCTTGACCGATCTAAGGTCTGCCTCCGACACAAGTAGCGTTCTAAACATTAAGTTAGATTGCAACGACTGGTTGAACCAACCTCCAACTGGCTGAGTTGTTGTGTAGTCGTTTTTTACAGCGAGTTGAAGTATTTGTGGGACGTCGCCAGTATTTGCTGTCGATGTTGTTACACCAGAATTTGATGAACAACCAACCAATGCCCCAATAGAAATTCCTGCTAACACTAATTTAAGCGATGCTTTTTTCATAAAACTCTCTCCTATACAAATTTAATGTTTTGTGTGTACTGTAAATCTATTTTTCCCAGAACGTTTTGAGTGATAAAGAGCGTTGTCGGCTGCTTTATATAAAGTCTGGAAAGTGTTTACGTCTGCCGAAACTTTGCAAACGCCAATACTAGCTGATATAGTAATTTTGATATCTTCTTTTGAGTAAGTCGTGTACAACAATTGCCCTGCTTGAACAGCTTTTTCGTTGATAGTCGTATCATCAATGTGTTTCATAAACACCATAAACTCATCACCGCCAACTCGTCCAACGATACTATCTGTGTCAAACACGTGGTGTAGTTTGCTTGCCACTTCTTGAATAACGTGGTCGCCCATATCGTGTCCCAAGTTGTCATTAACCGCCTTAAAGTTGTCGACGTCAATCATAAACAATGCACCTGTTTGTTGCTGCGCCAAATGTTCATTAATTAAGTCTTCAGTTGTTTGCTTGTTGTATAGACCAGATAGTGAGTCAGTTGTTGCAGACACAAGCAGTTCTTTTTCGTGTTGAATGTTGTGAATAATAACAAGGGCATGCCCATAGTCAGAGCCTTCTTCTTGCTCAATCATAACATAAGCTTTGTACCATATATACGAACCATCGTCCTCCTGCAATCTATAATCGAAATCATAGTATTTTTTTCCTTCGCTGGCACATCTTCGCATATAGTCAACACTTAAATGAAGATTGTGAGTCTCGGCTTCATCTGGGTGAAGTTTGTTTTTTGTTATACCATATACAGCCGTGTCATAATATTCACCAACAAGCGATTCTTGCGGCTTACCTTCTATTACTAAACTTAATATAGTTTGTGTGCTACAGTCAATTTCAAGTGTATGAACTGATTTTTGCACAAGCATATTTTTGTATAAACTATCAGATGCTTTTGCACTTGATTTCCATTGATAACTTTCAAGTATTTCAAATCCAAGTGTCATAAATATTCCCATATAAAACATAGCCAATGATATAAAACTAGTGATAAATATTCCAACGTTTAAACCAAAGTTGTAATCAAGAAATGACATCACAACTGATAAAATAATAATTTGTGCAACTAATAAAGTTTCAAGTATAGCAAAGATTTTCACTCTTTTTGGGTGATCTTGTATTACTTGTGAATATTTTGGCTCTACAACTTTTGTTATAGCAACCATGCACAACAACAATAAAAAATATAACATCACTCTAAGTGCCGAATGCAGAGTAACTGTGTCCAAAATATCAGAATAGCTACTTCCTATAATAATTCCATACCACGACATAATCATAACTTTGATAGCCATAATATGTAGCGGCGTAATTAAACCAACCGCAAGCTTAGTTACCAAATCCCCCTTAAATAATATATAAATTTCCACGATAAATATCAATGTAATGAGTGCATACGTGAAAGAAGCGGATATTGGTAGTGTCTTTCCAAGCTGGAGTACAGTCAATGCATTAATCGCCGATACAGCTATTAGCGAGCTTGTTCCCCATCTGGGTTCAAGTAAATTTTTGAAACAATTCAATTTGGTGATATTTGCACCTAAAAACATTATTATAAAAGTGATGCTTATCAAATAACTCAATATAATCTCCTCCTAATTATTATATTTCCTACTAAAATACTTATATTCAGTTTTCCTACTCCCCCTTCAGTATTAATCATATGTAGGATATTAATGCTATCTTGTAATATTTTATCATTTCTTAATAGTAACTTCAATCTTTTTATTGACTTAATACTAAAATATGCTATTTAGTTGGAGGAATTGTAAGGTAGAAAAGCCGAAAAAAAGCCACTATTAGGCACGGTCGCTAATAATGGCTTATAATTTTAAAAATATTGTTATTAGATTTAGTTATTACTCAATTCGTTTAAAGCGTCAATTGCTTCTGGGTGTCCTTGCTCAGCTGCTTTTTTGATCCATTTTACACCTTCTTCTTTATCCTTTGCCACACCTTCTCCTCTGGCATAGCATAGCCCTAAATTATTTTGGGCATCTGCATGCCCTTGTTCTGCTGCTTTTTTAAACCATTTTACAGCTTCTTCTTTATCTTCTGCCACACCCTTTCCGAAGTGATAACATATCCCTAAATTAAATTGAGCTTCTAAATGCCCTTGTTCGCCTGCTTTTTTAAACCATTTTACAGCTTCTTCTTTATCTTCTGCTATACCTTCTCCGCTGTCATAGCATACTCCTAAATTATATTGAGCATCTGCATGTCCTTGTTCGGCTGCTTCTAACAACCATCCAAATCCTTCTTGTTGCTTATTTCTATTTGAACTAGTACTATAATGTATGCCTGCCTTAACCTTAGCATCAATATTGCCTTGTTTTGCTGCCTTAGCATACCAAGGTCCTGCTAAAGCCTTATTTTTTCTAACGCCTTTACCTTCTTCATGGCACTCTCCCATCTTATATTGAGCATTGGCATAACCTTTGTTAGCAGCTGTTTCATAATTTTTAAACGCCTTTTTAAAATCTCCTTCTAATTCATACAATTCACCTAATTTATAGTAATCCTCTGGCGTTTTAGTAAGTTTTTCCGCCTGTACAATTGCCGATTTCGCTTTTTGTGATTGCCCCATAGAAGTAAGTCGTTTTGCCTCTTTGCCCCAGTCTTCAACAGTTGATTGCATCTCTAACATTTGCTCAAGATGACTATATGCAATTATTGTTTCGTATTCTGTAAACAATTCAAAATCTACTTGTGGCTGATGTTCTTCATACACATATAAATTATCTTTGGCACGACTCATACCAACATACAATAAATTAAAATAATATTTTACATACTTATTGTCCTCAAATTCATTAGCCAATATTTGTTTCCAAGTTGAAATATAATCCGACATTAAATTGTAACAATATACATTTAAGTATTCTAAACCTTTAATTTCTTCAACTAAAAACAATCTATCTTTGATAGCAGGATATTTTTTCTCAAGCCCAACTTTTGTACGTTCACTTCCAACCACCACAGCACAATAATGTTTATTTCCTATAACGTTAAACAATTTAGTAAACTCGTTTTTCTGAAAATCTAGCATAAAAGGTGCACTACCGTTTCTAAATGCGATATCTTTATAATCATATTTTGAACGTTCTATATATCGTTGTCTACATTCTGTAATATTATTTAACAAACTTGTTATTTCTATAGTAGAACGATAATTTCTAGTTAACGTTAAATAATTCAAATCTTTGTCATCACTGTAATATAAGTTTTTTAATCTACCAAAATTAAAAAATGTCGGGTGAATAATTTGATTGCTATCGCCAGTCCAAACAATTTTTCTATTAGTAAGTTTGCTTATAATATGTATTTGAAGTTCAGTTAAATCTTGAACCTCATCGACTACTATCATACTATATAGCGGTGTATCTTCCATACATAGTATTTCTCTCGCCAAGTCATTTTCATCATAATCCCCTATGCTCTCCAGCCAAGATTGATATGACGTTGCCACTTTATAAATTTGTTCTTTTTCCTCCTCATCAAAAGTTGAATAGTCTATCGGCAAATTTAGATACGCCTCAAGAGATAATAACGGACGAACTTTTTTATTTTCTATCTCACTGTTTTCCAAACCAATATAACCTTTAATCATACCTCTAATTTCAGCAATAATTTCATAAGTATCTTTTTGCTTTAAAATTTTATGGCGTTTTTGTTGACTTACTAACCAATTATATATGTCAACAGTCGTTTTTAACTTGTTCTCAGACTTATTAGTTAATTGGCAAAATAATTGTTTCACTGTCATAAATTTTGGCACAAATTGCACATTTTCACTATTAAAACTGTTATAATCTTCTTTAGCTTTATCAACTAGTAACTCTGTGTGAGTTAAATATAAAGTTTCTAAATTTTGACTAGCCAAATACAGCGTATGTAGCAATACAAGTGTTTTGCCTGTCCCAGCCGCTCCCCCTAACAAAATAGAAGCATTATTAACTTGCTCTATTACTGCATGTTGTTCTTTCGATAAGTACAACAAATTAACCGCATCGGGATTGTTTACTAATTTTGTTAGTTGCTCATCATCTTGTATAACATAGCCCTCTATTGATGTTAAATCTATATCTTCCTTATATTCATCACAAAGTTGGATATCTGTGTTATCTTCTTCATATTTATTGGTGTCTAAAGTTATTGTGCTAATATTTGACTCAGATAAATTTATAGCTTCTCTAACTTGCTTATCGTGCGTAACATACCTTAAAAATACAATTTCTTCTGTACTATTGAACGTAAATAGTATTCTATCACTATTGTTCAATCTAAACTTAAAAATATTAGTGTTATTTATTTTTCTTACCCAAAATCCTGCTGGCAACTCCCTAATCATACTACCTGCGTCCAACAATTGTTTCTCGAAATTTAATAATTTAGGCAAAATATTATGCCCTATTGGAATGCTTTTTAAAAATCTTTTTTCTAAAATCATATCTTTCCTCCTAAATGTACTTAATTGATTATTAGCTATGTTATAAATTATAACATAAATTTAATTGTTTTTACACTAATTTTTGACACAAAAAAGCCACTATTAGGCACAGGATACACTAATAATGGCTTTTTCAATTGCTATCTTTCTTGCTTGGCTGTATTTTATTTATATTATTTCTTATAGTAATCTTCTAAACCAAATAAAACTGACTCTGGATGAACTTTGTCTGCAGGAATATATATACCAATTGAAAGACTTAAACTTTCGTAATATTCGCTATCGTCCCCAACAAAATCATCTGTTAATTGTTGCATAGTTTCTCTTGTTAAATCAAATACATTTATTCCGCCTATTGTTATATCTACCCCAAAAACTTCAATCGCTTCTAAATTGTCATTGCAATCATAATAAACATGACACACACCAAAGTCATCAGTAGTATTTCTTGATAATTTTGTTTTATAAAATTCTTTATATGGCAAATTAATCATTTCTCGTACCTTGCTACGTGTAGTTCCAAACTCTATTTCATCTACACTTTTTTTAGGTATTACATTCCAAATCATCATTATATCTCCTTATTTGTCTAATGTATCAACATACTGCTCAGCTTCTTTTATCGCAGAGTCATACTTGTCCCCAAACTTTTCCCTTATATCATCTACATCCATTTGAAAAGCTTCTTTAAACTTTCCTTCTTCAATCAATTCTTTTTGCTTTTCTCGATATTCTTGTGCTTCTTTAGAGTTACCACAACTTGCGGTTTGTCTATGGTCTTCTTTATCCATAACTATAGCTGGTCCATCATTAGTATCTAAATCACTTGCACTATTAGCGGGCATATGATGAACTTCATATTTATCCCCTTGCCCCTCGACTTCCTTTCTTAGCTCTCCATATGAACCACCTTTATGTTCTGTTTGTTCGACATTGTTGTGTTCTAACATGTTTACAATAGATTTTGGGAATACATCTGATTTAATTAGTGAGCTCGCCTGTTCATAAATTTCTGTTACAAATAGTTCCTTCATTATATCGCTCTCCCTTGCTCCTTAATATATTTTAACCAATTTTGATATAATAAATTATCTTGCGAAGTTTTTAAAGAACGCTTTATAACCGAATTAACAACTAAATCTTGTAATTTCAAGTCTAAATGATTTATCTGTAACATACTAACAATAGCATTATTCCACTCGTCTATAGAACTATAATTTCTTTCGCTTAGCATTTTTAATACCTCGGTGCTGTCTATTACTGTATCAATCACCCTATTGTTTAATTCTGGCGGGGTATAATCATATATGTTGTCATCTGATTGAACTTTGTTTATTTTACACAATATTGGTTCAAGCCAATTGTTTTGATAAACAGTAGCTACTCCTGTTGAAAGTCTAGCCAGTTCCGTAATTTGTTCATCGTCCAAATTTGCTGATTTCCCACATAAATCTCTATCAGATACATCTGGCAAACGTAAAATAATCTTTGTATTAGTGTTTCGTATTGCAGACATATCTAACATATTAGGCGACTGGTCTACTATTATAAATCCCTCACCATACGTTCTCATTTCGGCTATTGACTGACTTAACATTTCCACCGACTTCCCTATCACGTTTGCTCCCTCGGTAGATTGTTCTGTTGAAGTGCGTTTTAACAAGTGATGAGCTTCTTCCAAAATAGTTACATGTTGCAATGGTTTGTTCATTCCACCTTGTGAAATACGATATTCTTGCAATCTCATAACAAGTATACCCATAATTAATGATTTTGTTTCACTTGATGTCACTCTGCTCAAGTCTATAATAGTATTTTGGTCAAATAGCACTTCGCTATCGATTTCACGATTAGTAAAAATCTGACCGTTGATACCGTTAGTAAGTGATTTAACTCTAGTTGCTAATGCACCTATATAGTTACTTTTTTGTTCCTCGGCATATTCAGAGGTGTTCATTACATTGTATATTTGCTGTAATACATCTGAAAACATAGGATATATTGGTGTAGAATATTTATTAACAGAATAATTTAAGTCCCACCCCTTACTCTCATATGCTCGAATAACAGCATCTTTTAATATGGCAGGCATAGCGGCATACATTGGCCAACACACATTTAATATTTCGATTAGTTTGTCTATATGTTCTAATACATGAATATCATCTGGAAACTTAAAAGGATTGATTTTTAATAGAGGTGATTTTCTTATGTTCGTTCCAAATACATTTACCCCTTCTTTGTTTCCAAATATATTTTTATACTCTCCTTTAGCTGGCTCTACTACTAAAAACGGTATCTTCTGTCTATTAAGCTCGTTTAGTATTTGATACAAAGCATTTGATTTTCCAGAGCCTGTTGAACCTGTCACCAACATATGTGATGTCAAACTTTCTTTATCAAATACAATTGGTTGCGTTGTATCTTCACTACCCATATGGTATAAGTTACCTAAATTAATCTCATTTTCTTTACTAGAGATAGACTGATTATTTCTTCCAAATCGCACATGTTCTAATACTGGCAAGCCAACTACCGATTTAAACGGCAAACTCATATGCACGGGTAGCGTCAGCCCGTCAACTAATATCGTTGCATCATAAAGCAACCCATGTGTATCGTTAGTGAAAATCGGATGCCTTCCTCTTATAAGATATTCTTTTAGTAGATTTACTTGTTCTGTTTCTTTCCAAATATTAATTGCAGTTGTTTCTTTTGTGGAATTGTCACCTATCATAAGAGCTTTGTACGTATTGGCTGCTAATATAGCTGTGTCCTCCTCTGATGATAAAAAGTAAGCTCCATACTTAAACAACCCGTATGTTCTACCACGCTCTAATTTTTCTATCTGCAAATCTATATTATTTAACAAATCTTTAACTGGTCTATTCAACGTTTCTAGTTGCAATGTTTTTCCACTATTTGTAGTAATAGTTTGACCTTTTGTATCACTGCTACTTGTACTGTTTGATGTAGCTTTACTAGTAGATTGACTATTTGAATTAGATTGCCCTGTAGTGCGAGAATTAGAATTTGTAATACTTTGTGATATACTTGTAGATACTCCCATTCCCAAAAATCCGATGTTTGCACTGCTACTTTCCGACGTTGCTCGACTAGACGTGTTAGAGTTAGACGCAAATTTGGCTTGTGTATTGCTATAACCTAATGTATCTGTCAAACTTTGTGAAAGACCTTCCGTAGTACTTTCCATTATAGATACACTTTCACCTTCTTGGTACTGCAAACTTACTTTTTCAAACTTTGAAAGATTTGTATACATTTGTTGATAACCATTTTGTTGTTGGCTTAATTCATTGTTTGATATTGGTTCAGCGATAAACATTGCTGTATAAATTTGCCCTTGCATAGCATCTATAAATTTTTCTATTCCTTGCACAAAGTCTTTTTCTTCGGTGCTATCTTTTTTACGTAGTGACGCACTACATGACACGCTTGAGATTTTTAAATCAAAATTTGAGTCTATGTCCATAATGTCATTTAATAAGTTTCCTGTTTTGCTATCGTTTCCGAATGAATCGTATTCTGTTCCTGCTAAATTTCCCATTATACCAGATTTTAATGTTTCTATCGGTTTTCCTATTGTAGACTTTTCCCCACAAATACCGATATAAAAATCTACTGGAGAAGAATCCTGAACAGTTTTGTGGCACATTGCTTAAGCTTTACCTCCCACATCGTTAAGAGTGCCAGCTGAAATCCAGTAACTTCCCAACATACCAGTCCTTCCATGACTGTGCGGGTGTTCAGTTGCCAGATTCAGAGTACCCTGAGTGCGTGATTGATATTGTCAAAAGGAACAAAGAGAAGTATGAGAAACACAGGGAGGAGATTGAAAATACCATTGAGGAGTATGAACAAAACCGTGGTATCCTGTTGGCTTTAATGGGATTTTCTCTGTAATGTCTCAAGGTTTTTGGTGAGGACAAGGAACAGCAGGCAGTAAACTGGAGGATAAGTTGTCAAATGTCACTGTTGGCTTGCTAGATTTGTCACTGCCTGACATATGACTTTTAAATCTATACTCAAAGCTTTTCTCCACCACTTGACAAAGGAGAAACAGTAAGAAATGTGGAGCTCAATGATGAAAAAGTCACAGCACAAGAATTAAAGGTGAATAGTGAGATACATTCAAAAGTACTTATTTTTTACATGAATTCATAGCATGATCTGTTTAAAGTTCTCACCAACACAGTCATCTACTTTTGAATAATAAAAAAAATACATGGGCATTTACTACCCCGATTGATGCATTTTGGAAAATCCACAATAAACATACAATCCAGAAATATTTATTTGTAACAACCGCCATAAACGATCTTTTTCCAGCCCCAGGAACTTTCTCTTCTTTCTCTTTAGTCC
>LNZQ01000088.1 GCA_002007315.1 Epulopiscium sp. Nele67-Bin004 | reverse complement strand
TTGGTGCGGCTGCAATAGGGCTTGGTGTTGGTATAGTGCTAAAAGCAGGTGCAAGCACAGGTGGAACGGATATGCTTGCTACTATTATTCATTTTCTTATGCCAAAAGTGCCGATTTCAACTATTTTGTTATGTATAGATGGCTCTATTATTGCAGGTGGTATGTTTTTGTATGGCGTTGAAAAAACTATGTATGCTATAATTGCAGTTGTTATTATATCTAGGGTTATTAGTCGTGTGCTTGAGGGTGGAACAAGTGCGATTGCGGCTTATATTATATCGGATAAAAGCGATGAAATTGCAAAAGCTGTAATTGAAGTTATACCACGTGGGTGTACACAATTTGTTGGTAAAGGAATGTATTCTGGAAAAGAACGTAAAATGTTGTTTACTGTTGTTGCAGAAAAGCAGTTGCCACAACTTAAAGAGCTTATAGACCAAATAGATAGCAGAGCATTTGTAACCGTTGGCGAGGTGCGAGAAACAATTGGCGAATGGCGTACAATGTAGGGGCGAATGTACGGGCGGTCACTGGCCACCCACCGCCCACCACCCGATACAACGCAAAAAGGGTGGTCAATGACCACCCCTACGATTATTCTGCTGTACGCACAAGTCGTACTGAGTTTAGGATATTATCTCCACCTTCACCCATAGCTTCGCTTTCTAAATATTTTTGAGAGAAACGTACCCCACCAGCCCCGTGGTAGTCTTCTCCGTTATCATCAATTGCATAACCAAACGCTACATACCAAGCATAGTAATTTGTTGGATCTGCTGTGCTAAAATACGCTGATGTACTAGTCCAGTAGTAGAAAAATTCGTTGTCTTCAAGAGTTGTATACGTGAAATATTCTGGGTCGATAGCAGGATAAGAACCACTATAATCTAAAAGTGTTTGAAGTTCTTTTACGTCTGGCAATCTCCAGTCATCATATCCAGCAAACTCTGTACTTTGTGCTGTCACAAGTGCCGTTTCCCAATCAACAGCGATACCCATATCAGCAGACATCCACATTAAACCAGTTGAAGTATCTGTAATTGTGCCGTCCCCATTGTCGATATAATCGTTTGCAGCATACTCATCACCACGAACAGCACGAACATTTTTACCCATGTTGCTTGGTGCTTCGGCTTGATAAGCTTTGATGTGACCAGTTGCGTGATTTACACCAAATGCCACGCCTTGGCGAGCACCTTCTTCTTCAACAAGGTAGTAGTTGCTAGACCAAAATTGACCTTCGTCTTTTGAAATAGCATCATCACTTTCACCGCCAACTGCTGGAGGAGGAGTATTTTCACCTGTTGTCATAGGTGGAGGTGCACTTTCGCCTGTTGTCATAGGTGGAGGAGTATTTTCGCCAGCTGGAGGAACGTTTTCACCTTCTTCTGTTATAGGAGGCAATTCGCTTGTTCCAGTTTGAGGACCGCCACTAGTTTGTGGTGCACCGCCGCTTTGAGGTCCACCAGACATTCCGCCTTGTGGAGCAGATTGCATATATGATGACTCATCAGGCATAGCAAATATACTAGTATCTATAAATGGCCAGCCTTCGCTAAAGTCGCTAAGTGAAAACAATTCATCTGCAGTTGGAAGACGCCAATCGTCATATCCACCAAGTTCTAAGTTTTCACAAAACTCAACTGCTTCACTCCAAGTCATTTTATAATCAACTGGAATTTGTTGCCACATAAGTCCAGTGCTATTATCAGTTATAGTTCCGTCTCCGTTGTCTGTATACGAAAAAGGCATACTGTCATAATACTGAGCGTCTTGCCCATAATATGTGCTACTTGCATCAACTGTAATTATGTTCCCGTCTTTGTCGTACGAGTCTGTTTGGCCAGTTGCTACGACTTTGCTTTTTGAAGTGTATAGCGTCCCTGCTGTTTCATCAACTTCTACTGTTTCGGTTACTTCAACTACTTGCGTAACGATTTCTTCTGTTATTATTTCCTCTGTGATAATTTCTTCAGTTTCAACTACAACTTGTTGTGCTTGTATATACAGTTGCTCTAAAACCTCAGTATCAACAACACCTTGAGTGGCGTGAGATATGCTCACTTCGTTGTCTAAAGTTTGTACGTTTTGTTGGCTGTACCCAATTAGTGATAAAGATATCGCTCCTACACCAGTAATAGCGATTAGTTTTTTACTCATTTTCATAATAGTTCCCATCCTTTCTTTCAAAATATATTACAACACATACCTTAAGTATACCTAAAGTTTCACTTTGCCTAAAAATTCTTTCAATTTTTCAAATGTTTCTTCACTTAAATCATGCTCGATTTTGCAAGCGTCTTGTTCAGCAACTTCGGGTGATACCCCTATATGTGTAAATAAATCAATTAGTAATGTATGTTTAGCGTATATTTTTTTTGCTATTTCGTTACCTTTATTTGTAAGTACAATATGTCCCCTGTCGTCAACTTCTATATAACCGTTAGTACGTAAATTTTTCATAGCAATACTTACACTTGGTTTAGAAAACCCCATTTCTGTTGCAATATCTATAGAACGAACTGCACCATGTCTATTTCCTAAAACAAGTATTGTTTCTAAGTAATTTTCTGCTGACTCTTGAATTTTCATCATAAAAACCTCCTTTTAGTAGCTATAATATCATATCAGTATGCAAAAATCAACAAATAGTGGATACAAACTTACATATATTGTGGTATAATAAGAAAAAAAGTAAATCACAAAGGAAATTATCATGAAAAAAGAATTATTAAAACACGAGCAAGTGGAACGTAGCATCATTAAAAAGTACAGAAAAAATATTTGGAGCAAGTTTATTGATGGAATAAATGAGTATCAACTTATCGCAGATGGTGATTGCATCGCTGTATGTATCTCGGGCGGAAAAGACTCAATGCTTTTAGCTAAATGTATGCAAGAACTACAAAGACATGGCAAACAAGAGTTTGAGTTAAAATTTTTAGTAATGGACCCAGGCTATAATGCGTATAATAGGGAATTAATACTACAAAATGCCAAAACTTTAAACATTCCAATTACACTTTTTGACACACAAATATTCGACATAGTTGCTGACATAGAAAACTCGCCTTGCTATTTATGTGCAAGAATGCGACGTGGGTACTTATATAAGGAAGCACAAAGTTTAGGTTGCAACAAAATTGCACTTGGGCACCACTTTGATGACGTTATCGAAACTACACTTATGAGCATGCTATACAGTGCAGAAATTAAAACTATGATGCCAAAACTGCATAGTCAAAACTTTGAGGGTATGGAACTTATTAGACCGCTATACAAAGTGCGTGAAAAAGACGTTATTATGTGGAGAAACCACAATGAGCTTAACTTTTTGCAATGTGCTTGTAAATTTACAGAAATTGCACCAGACGTACAACACGGTGGAGGAAAGCGAAAAGAAATGAAAGAACTTATAAAAACGCTTAAAGATACAAATCCACACATTGAAATGAATATTTTTAGAAGTGCACACAATGTCAACTTAGATACTATACTAGGGTATAGAAAAGATGGCGAACATCATAGTTTTTTGGAGACTTATCGCCAAGACTAGGGGGGATATTATGGGGTAACTATCGAAAGTAAAATTGATCCAAAATTGCTTGGCACAAAAATTGGCTGTGGTATGTTGATTATGCCAATTGAAGGTGCGGAAGTAGATTTTGAAAAAATAGCCAAAATAATAGATAAACACATTCCAAAAGGAACAGTACGAGATACTATTAAAGTAGATTTTTCAGACAGTTTGAGCAGACTCGCATGCCAAAATTTTGATAAAGATAAAGCACTACGAAGTATCGGGACACTTGGTGAATGGCAGTTTATCGCAATTGCAACAGATGTTACAGATCGTATATTTTTGCTTGTGTACTCTGATGCTAGAAGTCTTGCAAAGCAAGTTGGAGAATTTTATATAAATTCAAGCGAATATCTGGAAGGCGAACAAATGCTTAACTATTTTAAAGATATAGGAATACTTCAAACTTACGCCGAACTAAATAGAACTGTTATCGCAAATACTATAATAGATAAAATTGGTGCAAAACGTTGTAGTTCAAAGTCTATTCGTTACAATTATATCAATATTAAAGATATGACTTTGCATCTAGGTGATATACCTGAAGAATTTGGATTTAATATACTAAAAAAATACGACTAAACATAAACTTTTAAAGTTAGGGACTTACCCTGATTTTAAAAGTTTTTTTGTGAGGTGATTTAATGGAGATAGACTATACTGAATACGTGATTGAAGATTATAAAGACATCAACGTGCTTAGGCAACAATACCCTGAGATAAAATTTACACAGGTGTCAAATCAAATTTATATTGCACAAGTCCCAGAGTGGGGCAAAAGACAGCTTGATGAGCTTATACAAGATTCTCAATACGTTCAATATTCACATTTATATGGACTAAACGCCGATGAGGCACTTCAGGCGTCGGGCATCTCAGTTTTTCACAACTACACATTTGGGCAACTTCGTGGAACAGGCGTGCTTATTGGATTTGTTGACACTGGAATTGACTATACAAATGACAATTTTAGATTTGAGGACGGTAGCAGTCGTATAAGATTTATTTGGGACCAAACTATTGATGGGAGTCCTCCAAAAGAATATGACTTTGGTACAGAATATACAAAAGCTATGTTAGACGAGGCGCTTAGAGCTGACAATCCGCTTGAAATAGTTCCGACAACTGATGATATCGGACACGGGACGTATATTGCAGGGGTTGCAGGTGGTCGTGACAGGCTTGGTTCTTCGGGGTTTACGGGTGGTGCACCAGACTCAGAGTTTGTTGTTGTTAAGATGGCACCAGCTCAGCAAGTTCAGCGAGATTACTACTTTGTAAAGGAAGATGTACCTGCATATAGCGATGGTGCCTTAATTACGGGGCTGGATTATTTGATACATAAAGCGAGCGAACTTAATAAGCCCATGGTTATATGTATTGCAGTAGGTAGCAATGCGGGTGCACACAACGGAACAAATATGATAGAAAGATACATAAGAGGGCTAACGTTATACCCAGGCATTATCGTTGTAACGGCAGCAGGAAACGAGGCAAACGCAGCACATCACTATAAAGGAGAAGTGTCGCAAAACGAAGTGAAAAGCGTAGAGTTAAACGTTGCAGACACTGAAAATGGCTTTTTTCTTCATATATGGTCACATGAAGTTGATAAACTTGCGATTGGAGTTAGGACGCCTATTGGTCAAATAATTGATAAAGTCCCGCTAAGCTTATACAAAACTGAAACGTTTAAATTTACGTTGCAAAAAACTGAAATCGTTGTGGACTATGTGTATCCCGAATCAAACACTGGCGGTCAATTAATTTTGCTTAGATTTGTTGCACCGATACCAGGGATTTGGAGAATTGACATATATGGTGATTATATTATTAACGGTCAGTTTAATATGTGGTTGCCCCGTGTGGGATTTATTGAAACAACGACGAGATTTTCAGAACCAAATATTTCAACGACAGTTTGCGTGCCAGCATCAGACCAATTTAACTTTGTTGTAGGTGGATATGATGTTATTGATGGCAGTTTGTATGCGGCGTCAGGACGAGGGCCTACAGTTTATGATGCAAACAAACCTGACATTATAGCACCTTGCATAAACGTAACAGGGCCTTGGCTTAACAATACGTTTATAAACTATACAGGAACGAGTGTTGCGGCAGCAATTACTGCGGGTGGTTGTGCACTACTTCTTGAGTGGGGTGTAGTTAATGAAAACTTGCGAACGATAAACACACGTATTGCACGAAATATATTGTGTCGTGGTGCGGATAGAAAAGTTGGAGTGGTATATCCTGATGACGTTGAGGGGTATGGCAGACTTAATTTGCAAGATAGCTTTTTGGAATTGTAAGGGGGAACTATACATGATACATCTTGAAGATGATATATTTTTTGATGGGAAAAATTGTTTATACAACGATGATGAAACGGAAAAAGTACTTAATGTTAAGCTGTTAAAGCTTGATAGACTAGAAAATTTTGGTGTACCAATAGAGTACATGTATGTTGTATTTGCAAGTTGTACAGATGGATTTATAAGTCGCAGTAAAGGGTGGACTATTTATGGCAAAACTGATATTGATAATGCCGATAAAATAGTAATTTTATTTGATGAGACTATGAGTTTGCGTGAATATTTGGAGGCATTAGTTGAAATTTTGGATCTTGCTATAAAAACTTCAAAAAAGCCATTTATATACCACGCCTATGAGCGTGGAAATATGCGAACTAGAACTATGCTTGATAAAGTTGTAAATAGTTGGTTTGACCAAGTTGGTGGAGTTCTCGTTTATTATACTAAGTATCCAGATGTTTCGGGATATTATCGCCCACACGGCATGAATTATGAACCGTACGTTCAACAAGCAGTGTATACGCAAGATCTACCAAATCATTTCTTTTTACAAATAGACAAACTACAAAATATATCTAACAAAACTATTCGTCGCCAACTACGCAACAACAGTATATTGTTATATAACGATACGTTTTATGCGGAAATTGACAATGAGGAGTATATTTATATGGTGCTTAACGCCATTGCACCAACTAATGTTGAGTTTTACAACAATTTAGGTGTTAGATATATACCATTTCCAAACACAGGGGCTCTTGCTTATGCAAAAAAAGCCCAGTTTGAAAATCCTATTATTAAGCAATATGTTAAGCCAGAGTTTAGCCCGTTTATCGTAACAACTTCAAAAATAACACAACAATTAAACACTGAAACTATTAAATGCAAGCAGTCAAGCGTTGATAAACTTGATGATGGTGAAAATGTTCTTATCGGAATTTTGACAACAGAAGATGTTGATTTGGCTCAACCAGCATTAATAAAACAAGACGGTAAATCAAAAGTAGTTTATATTTGGGAGCAGGAAGCTGCCGACACTGGAAAATACATTACGAATATTTCAGTGCCAAACAAAGACCCAGATACAACGCTAAATTTGCCAACAGCTATGATGGTTATGTCAAATTGTAATTGTGCAAATGACCCAAATGGATTGTGTTTGCCAAAAGTTGAGTATGTAGTTGCAAAATTGTCTGTGGCATCACCAAATATGCAAAGAATATACGGTGGTGAAGTAAGTGATGGTGCAGTTCTTATGGAAGATGTGCTTATAGGAACAAAGCAACTTATTGAATATGCAGTGTCGGTAAATAAGCCAATTGCAATATGTATCCCATACGGCTCAAACATAAATAGCCATGATGGAACAGATGCTTTGGAACAAATGTTAAACAAATATTCAAGAATGCAAGGGGTTACCCTCATAACGAGTACGGGCGAGGAGGGGGATAAAAATTTGCATAGTCGTGTAACTATAGATGAAACCAGCACTAAAACATTGAAAATACCTAAAGATAATCAAAACATTGTAGGTTGTTTATGGGCAAAATACCCTGGGGGGCTACAGGCTAGTATATACAACTTGCAAAAAAAAGATAAGTATTCGCTTGAAAGTCCAGCAGTTATAGCGATTGGACAAGGAAAAATCTACACAACAGGTATAAAAATAAGTGCCGACAACGGTTCGCCTCTAATTTATTTTAGGCTTGAAAATGTTGACGCAGGTGATTGGAATATAGATATAAATCTTGATCACCCCGATAGAGGTATAGTTGATATGTGGATTAGTAATACAGAGCTTAACAATGGTGCTGTCTTTAGAGGTGGAGACCCGTTTGTGACAATTCCGTCACTTGGAAACATTCCTCATATGATGTGTGTTGGGGCGTATGATGACCATGCACTAACGACAACTAGAGAGTCTGGGCGCGGATACACAAGAGAAGATGACGTTGTGCCAGCGTGTGTGGTGCAAGCTGCACATATGAAAGTGGCAGTTGATGACAATGTGTCGGCAACACTTAATGGTGCAAATGTGGCACTTGCGATTATGGCGGGGCAAGCGGCAGCAGTGTATAGCATTGTAAATAAAAAAAATATGCAGTATTTGCCAAATACACCAACTATGACGTTTTTTTTAACGGCAAATTTGGATCAGGTGGATACAGTAGAATATCCAAACAGGCAACAAGGTTATGGAATTTTTAACTTACAAAACTTAAAAGATTGGTTATTAACGAATGGGGTGATATAGTGAAGATTAGTCCGCAAATACAACTTATGTTACAATATCCGTTTGGAACGTTGCCAAAGTCATTTTACTGGACGACAGGCATACGTAACGCCCAAATATGGGACGTTTTGGTTAAGTATAACGGTAACATAATGCAAGAAATCACGAGTGATTTTGAAATAACAAATGTAACTATACTTAACAATGGATACGCAATAATGAAAATACCTAGATACAACATAACACAACTGGCAACTCTTAAAAGCGTTGAATATATTGAATTTCCAGAAGTTATGCAATATATAATCGAAAAAGCTATGACTCTTATTTGTGGAACAAATCTTGCATCGCCACAAGTGGGGTATGGTGTCACGGGCAAAGGTATATTTTTTGGAAGTATTGACTCGGGGGTTGATTATACGCACCCTGATTTTTTGAACGCTGATGGAACGACACGTATTGCTTATTTGTGGGACCAAACGATTGCGGGAAATCCTCCACAAGGCTTCAACAGTGGTACAGAATTTACAAGTGAGCAAATAAATCAAGCATTGTTATTAAATGATAAATCTATCGTGCCAAGTGTTGATAACTTGGGGCATGGGACTGCACTTGCGGGTGTTGCAGTTGGAAATGGTGCTGCAAGTGACCGCACAATATGGAAAGGGGTTGCACCAGAGGCAACGCTTATAGTTGTAAAAGTTGGGCAAGAAGGCGAAGACGAAATTCAGGGGCTGTACCGTGGTCCAAGAAATATAGAAATAATGATGGCATTAAAATACATAACTGATAAAGCTTTGCAAATGAACAAACCTGTCGTTATTTTGCTGGGGTTTGGCGTAAACGAGGGTGGACACAATGGGGGGAGTGCTCTTGAGCAGTATATAAATTATGTTTCTGAAATGTGGCGAGTTAACGTTGTTGTTGGAACGGGCAATCAAGCTAACAAAGATAGCCATACATCTGGTGATATAATTACTGGGGAGAGAAAAAGGGTTGGAATTTTTATTGATGATAATCAGCCATACTATTTTTGTACGTTGTGGAAAAGCTTTGTTGATGCATTTGGTATATCGATAATTTCCCCAAGTGGCGAACGCACGCCTATGTTAACACGTTCGGAAATAAATTCCAACACTATTGTGGGCGATACGATTGTTTCGGTAAACTTTTCGACGCTTAGCCCAACAAGTCAAGGTGAGCAAATATTGATATTTTTAGATAGCTTTGCTGATGCTCCTGTTGAAGATGGAAATTGGTTTATAGAAATTGAGGGGCTTGAAATTCTTGACGGTGAATATGACATTTGGGGAGAGTCGTTTGATGATGTTGATAGAAGCCTAAGGTTTTTACAACCTGTAAAAGAAAAAACGCTAACGATACCATCAACTTCTGTATACGTCACAAGTGTTGCGGCGTCTGCATCAAATGGGTTACAAATAGCATCGTTTTCAGGGTGGGGCTACATACAAGGTGGAATTGTAAAGCCTGATATAACGGCACCTGGGGTTGATGTTGTTGCACCAACGCCTGACCCGAATATGAGATACCAGTCAATATCTGGCACAAGTGTTGCAGCAAGTTTTGTTGCAGGGGCGTATTTGCTTATGCTTGAGTTTGGCATAAATCAAGTTGGCGATGAGTATTTGTATGGAGATATACTAAAAGCATATTTGCTTAGAAGTGCTACAAGAAATAAAAATATGGCGTATCCAAACACACAATGGGGATATGGTGAACTTTGTATTAGAACGGCACTTAGAGAGATGAGCAATTTGTATGACACAATTAGATAAATCATAATATGTAGGGCAATTGTTGGTTGCCCTACATATTTATGCAAAATTATCTTAGGAAAAAGCTAGTATTATAGACCTGCATTTTCAAGTTTTTGACGCATTTCTTTACAACGTAGTCGAAGTCGTCTGTTTTCTTCGTTTACTTCAAGATTACGTGCTTTTAACATCAAATTTTGTTTTTCTAGGTCATCAAGAGATGCTTCAATTTCGATGGCGTCAATTTCATACGCTTGATTGAGCTGATTTACGGCTAAAATGTCTAACATAGTTGCACGTATTAATTCTTGAGTTCTACAAGTTTTAAGTTCTAGGTCGTCTAACTCACTCATTAAATTGTCCAAAAGCTTTTTTGTATTAGATGTGTTACTAATATCGCTAGTTTCGTTTTCATACGTTGTCACAAAGTTTTTAGCTTGATGAATTATATCTAGGCAATCATCTAAATGGTGGTTTGATAATTCTATAATTCTTCTCATAATATTTCGCCTCGATTCCATGTTATTTATATATATTGTACCATATATTTCAAATATTACAAAGAAAAACAGAATATAAAATTAAGTTGTCCTATTAGTAAATTTGTTATATAATTATTATGTATAATACAACAGTTGGGGGGGTATATAGTGAGGACTATTAAATGGATATTAAATGGCATAACGATGGCTGGGGTATCTTTGGCAAGTGCGGAGGCAACTTTTTTAGTTATTGATGATTTTAGAAAAGTGGAGTGTAAAACTCCAGATTGTGGTTGTAAAGATCGAAAAAAGTATTATCAACAGTGTGAAATATGTGGTCAACAAAAATGTCCAGACTGTTCAACAACCCTAAAAGAAGCGATACATAATGACAATAGGGACATAGTGTGGGACAATCAGCAATTAATACATGATATAATTAGGTGGCATATTAATATACCAGGAGCTTGTCAAACGATAGATATTTGCACGAGTTGTTATGAAGTAATTATTGAAAAAATGCTTGAATTTGCTGATCAAGTTCATGTTTATGCAGAACAAGAAGAACATCTTGAAATAACTACGGAAAAACAAGGAAATATTACAATACAAATAAATGAAAAAACTACTGTTATGAAAGAATTAGTGCTTACAGGAAAAAAACATAGCAGAATTGAATATATAAAAGCAGATGTTGTGAAACATACGGCGACAGAAGATGGCAATTTAGAAGTTAGGGTACATCATTGGTACAAAGGAACTACACCTGTTACTAATCCGGATAAAATGTTTGTTGCGACGTTAATAGCTAGTTTTTATAAATATAAGCAAATACACAATTTTGTATGCGAACCAGATAGTGATGCATTTAGTTGTTTATTTGTTAAGGACGAGTAGCCCCTATATAGGGGCTGTTTTTGTGTCCTCAAATTCTTGCGTATCAAAAGTACCTACAACTATATCAACTAATATAGCGTTTACCATAGCACCAGATACATTTATAAAAGTTCGACCCATATCAATTATGGGTTCAATCAATAAAACAGGCGTCATAGTAGCTGTTAAGTTGCCTATACCCATTCCAGCGAGCGACAAATTTGTGATGTCTGTACCAGTAGTGGCTAAGCCAGTTGTACCAAATGAACTTATCATTATAACGACTAACGATATTAATAAAAACTGAATATCGATATTTATATCGTTTACATTTGCAACGTAAACTAAGGCAAGTGCCGGAAACATTCCTGAACAGCCTTGCATGCCAAAGCTAGTACCTAAACTTGGTACGATAGTACCAGTGGCAGTTGAAACGCCTAGTTTTGTTGTGAGTGTTTCGACTGTAGATGGCAAACAACATAAACTTGACCTAGAAACAAACGCAAATATTATAGTGGGTAAACTTTTTTTGATGTACGTTTGGGGGCTAAGATTACAAATTTTTAGTATAATCATTTGTATTATAAACATAACAATTACGCCTAAATACATTGCAAAAATAAACTTAGACACATCTAGTAAGCTTGATATGCCACGGCTTGCAACTGTATTTGCAAATAGCGGTATAATAGCAAACGGCATAAATTGTATAAGTGATATAGCCATATTTGTTATAGTTATGTGTGTTGCATCTATAAGCCTAATAAGTGGCGAGATATCATCTATATGTCGGTGATAAGTTTGGCGGATACATACTCCTATAAATACAGAAAATATTAGTATAGATATTATATTTACGTCCATCATTGACTTAATAGGATTTTTTGGAATTAGCTTGCTTATAATATCGACTATGTTTATAGTGTCTGGTGTGTCGACAGGTGAAAATGTATAGTAGGGCACATCTTTTCCTAAGTCTAAAGCGATACCTATGCCTAACCCAACAACTATTGATACACAAAACATTATAGTAGTTATCAATAAACTAGCATATATAAGTTTTGGCAACTCAACTTTTACGTTGATAATTGAATTTATAACTGAAAATATAATTAGGGGAATTACTAACATATGCAATAAATTCATGTAGCCATTGCCAATTAAGCTATACCAACTTAAAACTTCAGCCACAAAAGTTGTAGATTTTGGCGTATTTTGAAAATCAGAAGCAAATTGAATTGCAACTCCTAACATAAATCCTATAAGTGCAGCAGTAAGTATACAAGTTGAAAATTTTGTGCTTTGATGTATAGAATATATATATATAAAGAAAGCAACTAGTAGTAATAAAAAAATAATCGTTCTTATGTCACTAACTAATAAAAAATCAGTTAAAAAAAAGTGTGTCATTTAAGTGCGTACCCCCCTATGGTAATTTGTGTTATTATAAGCCATTTTTTGGAAACACGCAAGGGGGAATTTTATATAACATTTGCTGTCTAGTAATTATAACGATTTTAACGTTTCTTTAACTTGGTATATTGGTATTTTTAGCTGATGAGAAATTTCTTCGATACTATAGTTTAAATCAATATATAATGATTTGATTTTAGCTTTTACTATAAAGTCAGCGTTGTTGTCTATACTATTTTGTTCTTTTGGTGCTCTAATCTTTTCTGGTCTCATAGTTTCACTTCCTATCGTTTGTTTACAGAGGAATAAATTTTGCAAATATTTCTGCAATATTTATATGTTGGTTGGTTAAAGTTATATAGAGGGTGTCGGAAAATTCGGTATTTACCTTGCCGTCTAAGCAATATAAATGTTTTGGAGCAACTGTAAATTCTTGTGTTATATTATATTCATAGCTATCATTAAGAGTTTGAACTTTAACTTTTCTAGTCATATAGTCAATTTCGATGATTTCTTTTATAGAGTTTGATTTATAGAGTTTGATTTATAGAGATTGATTTTTTCTTCACGTTCTGAGCGTTTGTTTTCTGGCGACCATATCTC
The DNA here is from genome assembly GCA_002007315.1 of Epulopiscium sp. Nele67-Bin004. Next base: position 37,293 of record LNZQ01000088.1, on the reverse strand, counting down.
AACTACAAGTTTTATTTTGCCAGTGTACACAGTCCCCTCGAATGTATCTTCAACGTTAATAACAGAAATATCTGGCTGTCTAATATTGTTATTATCAAATTTAACATCTAAACAATCAAGAGCAACTCTGCAAGGGTAGTCGAGATTATCTTCAATGTTGTTGCCAAGTAGGCGAATTAATACTCCGTGATTATAGTGTGGGGCAGCTCGTGAAACTATGCGTATACCGTTAACAAGCTCATCTTTGTATGGGTTAGATTGATTTAGTTGCATATAATTACTCCTTTCAGATTATGTATATATTATATAAAAAATTTGAGGTGATTTCAATTGAAAACAGACGCAGCACTACAAATAATGACCAGTTTATCTGACAATGAAAAAGAACTTGCAGCTGACTACCTAGAAGAATACGGCTTTGAGGCAGAAGGTAACATAGATATAGTTATAAAATACAACGGAGATATCGAACAAGTTGCACGTCAAGTGGGTGGTGTAGTACAAATAATTAGTGAAAAATTTGCAGTTATGTCTATATCACAAGATAGAGTTAGCGAGCTTGAAGTGTTTATGGAAGTTGAATATATGGAAACAGCAAAACTTTTAACTTACAACTTAATCCAAAGCACGACGGCTGCTTGTGCAAAAACTGTCCAAAACAACCGTCCATACGAACTTAAAGGTAACGGTGTATTGTTAGGGATTATCGACTCTGGAATACAATATGCACATCAAGATTTTAGAAACTTGGACGGAACAACAAGAATTGCATCTATTTGGGATCAGGGAATTTCTGGCAGACCCCCAGAGGGATTTAAAATCGGCACAGAATATACACGTGACCAAATTAACGAGGCACTTAGACAACCATCGTCAGCAGGTCGACTGTCTGTCGTTCCAAGCCAAGACACAGTTGGACACGGGACGCACGTTGCAAGCATTGCAGGCGGAAACGGCAATGCGGGGGGCTATGTTGGAGTTGCACCCGAGGCAGAGTTTATCATCGTAAAACTTGGGCGAGGGTCAAGCACAAACCAAAGCTTTGTACGCAACGTTGAAATTATGCTTGGTATAAAATACGTTATTGAGCAGGCAAAAAAACTTGGAAAACCGATTGCAATAAATTTGAGTAGTGGTATGAACGAAGGGCCACATGATGGACGCTCGCTTATTGAGCAGTATATAGATGAGGTGTCGGGATTTTGGAAAACTAACATTGTTATTGCATCTGGGAACGAGGGAGCAAGCCAAACACATACAAGGGGTATTGTTCCAAAAAGTGGCACAGGAAATTTTACGTTCCAAGTTGGTGATAATCAGCGGTCATACAGTCTGTCGGTGTGGAAGTCATTTATTGATACGTTTGAATTTGAAATAATATCGCCAAGTGGCAACCGAACAGGCAGAATTTTGTATTCCCAAGCATCAAATGGGGCAAGGGTTTTTGTTTTGGAGCGAACAAAAATATATGCAACTTTTGTTGGTCCATCTCCTCTAAATGGTGCTGAGGAATTTGCGGTGTTTTTGACTGGTGTAAGTGGTGCAAATATAACCAGTGGTATTTGGACAGTAAATATATACGGAATAGATGTAATTGATGGGCAATATAGCGTTTGGGGGCCAACGGCAGAGCTTGCGGGCGACTCAACGTATATGTTGCAACCAACAAGGTATGGGACGTTAACAACACCGTCAACTGCACGAAATGGTATAACAGTTGGTGCATACAACAGTCTTACAAATCAAATAGCACCGTTTTCAGGGGCGGGTTATCCTAGAAGTGATGCTATTATTAAGCCAGATTTGGTGGCACCAGGGGTTGATATTACGGCTGCAAGTACAACGGGTGGATATATAAAATATAGTGGCACAAGTATGGCTACACCTCATGTTGCAGGGGCTTGTGCACTTTTGATGGAGTGGGGCATAGTGAAAGGAAATAGACCGTTTTTATATGGGGAACTATTAAAAACTTTTTTACTTAGAGGAACAAACAAAACAGGTTTGGACATACCAAGTAGGGAATGGGGCTATGGAAGGTTGTGCGTAAAAAATTCGTTGGATTTGTTGTTACGCTCATAACAAAATAAAGCAAAACAAAGGCACATATCAACATTAAGTTAATATATGCCTTTTCTCATTAAAATAAATCGGAATGACTCCCCGTACGAGTGAGGTATAAAATTAATTCATCTTCACATATTTCATAAATTAGTAACCAATCAGGAGTAATATGACATTCACGACAATTTGTATAGTTACCAATTAAGGCGTGATCTTTATTTTTAGAAGGAAGATTCTCGCCATTAGATAGTAGTTTAATAATATCTGTTAACAATTCGATTTTATAGCCACGTTTTTGTGCCAATTTCAAATCTTTCTGGAATTTTTTAGTGGGCTTAACGATGTATTTCATTGTAGCAACTCCTGAATCATTGTATCTACATCAGTATAAGATTTACTTATAGACGGATTTTTTTTCATATGCTCAACTTCTTTTATAGCCTCTATAGTATCTTCATTAGGTATGTTTTCAACTATTTGAAATGGAATATTTTTAGCCTGTATCGATTGTTCAAGAAATATATTAATAGCAGTAGTAATATCTAATCCAAGTGATTGAAAAATAAGTTGTGCCTGATTAGCAGTTTGTTCATTAAGTTGAATTTGCATTATATATGCTCCTTTCAGTTTGATAATTTATTATATAACAAAACAAAGGCACATATCAACATTAAGTTAATATATGCCTTTTCTCATTATCTGAACTAACGGTTGAGACGCTTGTTAATATCTGTTTGACGCTCTGTAGAGTCTTTGAGAAAGCCTTTCATCAATGACTCGAAATCATCAACAGGAGCAACAGTTTCCCTTTTATTGTTGTTATAAGGTTTATTATTGCTTTTTGGTGGGCGTTGTTGCTGCCCAGCGTTTTGAGGTTTCGCTGGTTTTGCAGGTTTTGGTGGAGCTGGCATAGCCTCCTTAATTGAAAGTGATATTTTTTTGTTTCCACTATCAATAGATAAAACCTTAACCTTTACTTTATCTCCAATTGCAATAGCATCGGCGATATTTTCTAAGTACCCATGCGTGATATGAGAGATGTGAACAAGACCTTGTGTGGACTCATCCAATGCAACAAAAGCCCCAAATGGCTTAACTCCTGTTACAGTTCCTTCGATAATTTGACCCGTTTGAAATTTTTCCGACATGCTAACACTCCTATAAAATGTAAATAACAATACAATTATACCATTAACCCTTGAAATTGTATAGAGTAAAAGTAAAATATTATGATATAATAGGAAATAAAACTAGGAGGAAAACAATTTTGATACCAAATAAATATGAATGGATTACCGATAATACAAAGGATACGACCGATATATTGGGGCATATATTAGATACTAGAAATATTTTAGACAAAGATAAATTTTTATCCCCAACTATTAAACATTTATACGACCCTTATTTGCTTGCCGATATGAGCACTGCGGTTGAACGCATTTTAATAGCAAAAGATAAGGGGGAACACGTAACTATATATGGCGATTATGACGTTGATGGAATAACAAGTACATCAATTTTATATATGTTTTTAAAAAGTTTAGGTATACAGGTAGATTATTATATACCAGACCGAATTTCTGAGGGCTATGGTATAAATATTTCGGCACTAAAAAATATTGCAAAAACCTCAAGTTTAGTTATAACAGTTGACACAGGGATTGCAGCTGTAAAAGAAATTGAGGCTGTTAAAGAATTGGACGTTATCGTAACTGACCACCACGAGTGTCAAGAGGTGTTGCCAAACGCTTATTGTATAATTAACCCAAAGCGTCCAGATTGCCAATATCCTTGCGAAGTGCTTGCGGGAGTTGGCGTCACGTTTAAACTCATACAAGCAATTGCAATGAAGCTTGATATTGTGGATACGATTTGGAAGTATCTTGATATTGTTGCTATTGGAACAATTGCCGACCTTGTGCCACTTGTGGACGAAAATCGCACATTAACTTGGCTTGGATTTAGGAAAATGGAAAATACTACGCATATAGGGGTTAAGGCACTTCTTGACGTCATAGGTAAATCAAAAATTACTGCAAGCTTAATAGGATTTCAAGTTGCACCTAGAATTAATGCTATTGGTAGACTTGGTGATGCAAAAATTGGAGTAGAATTGCTAACTTGTACTGACGCTGTGCGTGCAGAGGAGATAGCTAAATTTTTGGACGAAGAAAACACAACAAGAAAAGAAATGGAAAAACAGATTTTTTTGGCAGCCGAAGCTTATATTGACAACAATTTATTAGATAGAGATGTTATCGTCGTTGCAGGCGAGGGCTGGCACCATGGTGTCATTGGGATTGTGGCATCTAAAATAGTTTCAAAATATTATAAACCAACGATAGTATTCACGCTTGAGGACGGTGTATATACAGGCTCTGCACGCAGTGTAACAGGGTTTAGTATGTTTGATGCACTAGTTGAGGAAGATAAAAAAGGATTGCTTTTGCGATTTGGTGGACACGATATGGCGGCGGGACTTTCTATCGAACAACATAATTTTGAAACGTTTAGAAATGAATTTGTGAATTCAAACGAACATAAGCTTACACAAGAAATTTTAACGCCTAAAATGAAAATAGATGCGGTGGCAAACATATTGGACATAAATTTAGAGTTATACAACGAACTAGAAAAGCTTGAGCCACTTGGAATGAGCAATCCGACACCAAAGCTTGAAGTTTCGGGAACAGTAAAAGAAATTATGGCGATGGGTAAAGATATGTCGCATCTAAAGATATCAATATGTGAAGGTGCTCAAGTTGTAGATACAGTTGGGTTTGGACAAGCCGAATATATTCATCATATTGCCAAAGGCGATAACATAGTAATAGCAGGGACTTTGGATAGAAACGAGTGGAAAAATAAAGTTAAAATTCAACTTCACATCAAAGCGATTAAATCAACAGACGATGTAGAAAGTCAAAGTAAGCGATTTTTGGAGTTATATAAAAACATAAAAAATCCGATAATAGTAGAAAAATCAAGTGCAACTGAATACTTTATCACGGAAAAGGAAATACTAGAGAAGCAACATTCTGAAAAAAATTCTAATACTTTCGGGACACAATACCCTAAAATATGCTATAATAATAAAACGTATGTTTGTGGTACAAACGAATTGTTGCAAATGATACCAACTCATGACGACTGCAAAATATTATATAGACATTTAAGAGATAATCGTCGAGGAGTTATATCACTCAATAAAATACAAAATATGACAGAATATAAATTTTTGCAAATTTTAGATATATTTGCAGAGTTGCAATTTATATCTTATAAAATAAAAGATAGTTTGGTGTATTTCAAAATAAATCAAGCTCCAAAAACTACACTTGAAAATTCACAACGATTTGTGTTATTACAACAATGCATACCAAATAATTGATTCAAGAGAGGACACAAAACAATGAAAGATTTAATTAGAGATATCAAAGATTTTCCATCAGAAGGAATTTTATTCAGAGATATTACAACTTTGCTACAAGATGCAGATGGCTTACAAAGTGCAGTTAACCAACTTTGTGACGCAGTAAAAGATGTAGAATTTGATATGGTTCTAGGTCCAGAATCACGTGGATTTATTTTCGGCGTACCTGTTGCCTATAACCTAAAAAAAGGATTTGTGCCAGTTAGAAAGCCAGGAAAACTTCCATATGAAACGATTTCAGAAAGCTATGACCTTGAATATGGTAGCAACACACTTGAAATGCACACTGATGCTATAAAGGCTGGTCAAAAAGTTATTATAGTTGATGATTTGCTTGCAACAGGTGGAACAACTAAAGCTGTTGTAGAACTTGTAAAAAAACTTGGGGCTGAAGTTGTAGCAATTTTATATCTAATTGAGCTTGAAGAATTAGGTGGTAGAGCCGTTTTAGGGGATATCCCAACTACATCATTGTTAAAGTATTAATCAGGGAGGTTATGAATACATTTATTCATAGCCTTTCTAGTACATATTATTAACAGTAATATAAAAAATTTGATAAGGGGGACTATATATGTCACAACAATTATTCGAAAAATTAATCACAAAAGTTAAATCTTACCACCCATCAAACGATTTAAGTATGATAGAGAGGGCGTATAAACTTGCCCATGAGGCACACGATGGTCAACTGCGAAAATCTGGAGAGCCGTACATTATACACCCTCTACAAGTGGCGTATATTTTGGCAGAATTAGAGCTTGATATTGAATCGATTACAGCGGGTATACTTCATGACGTCGTTGAAGATACGGATTATACAAGAGAAGATATTGCTAACTTGTTTAATGATGAGGTGGCACTATTAGTTGAGGGCGTAACTAAACTTAGCCAAATCAAGTACCAATCGGCAAACAAACAAGACCAAAAAGAAGAAATTCAAGCTGAAAATTATCGCAAAATGTTTATTGCAATGGCTCAAGATATAAGAGTTGTACTAATTAAACTTGCAGATAGACTTCACAACATGCAAACTCTAAAATTTATGCCACCACACAAACAAATTGAAAAAGCAGAAGAAACGTTAAATATTTTTGCTCCAATTGCACATAGATTAGGGATTTGTAAACTTAAAGCAGAGCTTGAAGACTTGTCTCTAAGATATCTTGAACCAGACATGTATTATGAACTAGCAGAGCAAATTGACCAGCGTCAAGATGAACGTACAGAAACTATAGATAGTATAGTTAAGCGTATAAAAGAAGAACTTGATAAAGTGGGGATAAAAGCAAGTGTTGATGGGCGTGCAAAACACTTTTTTAGTATATATAAAAAATTGATAAGTCAAGATAAAACTTTAGATCAAATTTATGATTTGTTTGCAGTTCGTGCTATCGTTGCAAGTGTAAAAGACTGTTATGGCGTTTTAGGGGTAGCCCATGATGCGTTTACGCCTATACCAGGTAGATTTAAAGACTTTATTGCTATGCCAAAACCTAATATGTATCAGTCGCTTCATACAACGTTGATGGGTCCTAACGGTATGCCGTTTGAACTGCAAATTCGTACTGAAGAAATGCATCGTACTGCGGAGTATGGTATTGCGGCACACTGGAAATATAAAGCAGGAAAAGAAGATGGCAAAGAAGATAGGTCAGAGGAGAAGTTGGCGTGGCTTAGACAAATTTTGGAGTGGCAACGAGAAATGAGCGACAATTCAGAATTTATGTCTGCTATAAAAGTTGACCTTGATATATATAATGATCAAGTGTATGTTTTTTCTCCAAAAGGGGAACTATTTACAATACCACAAGGGTCTACACCTATTGATTTTGCATATTATATCCATAGTGGAGTTGGAAATAAGATGGTTGGTGCTAAAGTCAACGAAAAAATTGTAACTTATGACTATGCTATCAAAAATGGTGATATAGTAGAAATTTTGACTTCAAATAGTTCAAAAGGGCCAAGTAGAGATTGGCTAAAAATAGTAAAAACTGCACAAGCAAAAAATAAAATCAACCAGTGGTTTAGAAAACAATTTAAAGAAGAAGATATACACAAAGGCAAAGAAACTCTTGAACTTTGTGCAAGGCATAGGGGTTACACCCTGAGCAACTTGCTTGACCCAGAGTGTGTTGAGCATGTGTACACAAGATATGGTCTTAAAAACTGGGATTCTGTTTATGCTGGCATAGGGTACGGGAGCATAAAAGAACGCCAAGTTATACAAAGGCTTATAGACGAAAATTTGAAACGCAACAAAACTGTAAAAACTGATGAAGATATATTGGAAGAACACAAAAAATCACTTAACGCTAAAGTTGAAGAATTTGCAAAAAGCAAAAGTGGCGTAGTTGTTGAAGGTGTTGGAGATGTTGCGGTTAGGTTCTCAAGATGTTGCAGACCTCTACCAGGTGATAACATTATTGGTTATATAACTAGAGGACGTGGGGTGTCAATACACCGTACAGACTGCGTAAACGTGGAGAGTATGCCAGAAGATGAAAAAGATAGACTTATCGGTGCGAAGTGGTATGATATGCCTCAAACAGAGGAACAAAAATATATTACAGATATCCAAGTAATTGCACTTGATAGGTTAGGTCTTGTAGTAGATATTTCAAAAGTGATAAGTGATATGAAACTAGATATTAAGGCACTAAATACACGAACCACTAAGAAAAATGAAGTTATTTTTAATGTAAGTATTGAAATACGTCACACGTACCAATTAGATGAAATTATTAGAAAAATTCGTCATGTGTCTGACGTTGTGGAGGTGCTTAGAGTTTCATCGTAAGGAGCGTGTAAAATGAAACGTGTTATAAAATGGGTGCTAGCGATAAGTTTGTTAGTAACATTAACGGGTGCTCTTATACTTGGATATTTTGGCTATGAGTATTATCAAGCTGTGCTTGAAGATATGCCACTTAGAGAAACTATGTATCAGATACAATCACAGCCAGGATACACAAATATCGAAGATATAAGCACACATTTTCTTAATTCGATAATAGCCGTTGAAGATAGGCGGTTTTTATCACATGGGGGAATCGATATAGTTAGTATAGCACGTGCTGCACTAACAAATTTGTCTGCAAATCAAATATTACAAGGCGGTAGCACCATAACGCAACAACTCGCAAAGAACATATTTTTCTCAAGCAATCAAACTTTTTTGAGAAAAAGTGCAGAATTATTTATGGCATTTCACATAGAAAGAGTGTATAGTAAATCAGAAATACTAGAGTTGTATTGTAATGTTATATATTTGGGACAAGGTTGTTATGGGATAGAAGAAGCAAGTTATTATTATTTTGGGAAATCATCTGAACATTTAACAGTTGATGAGGCGGCATACCTGGCAGGGTTTCCGCAAGCACCAAGTTTGTATTCGGGAAATTCAGCTTTGGCTATGCAAAGACAAGCTGTAGTGTTGCAAGCATTAGATGAAGTTGGATATTTATTTGAGGGTGGCCAATGACCGCCCGTACATTAGGGGTAGGGCGATCGTCGGTCGCCCTGATTTTTTATGCCAGTATAATTATTGTGGATAAGATAAATTAAATGGTTGTGGGTCGTTAAGAATTTCCATAAGGAATTTTTGTGCCTCATATCTAGCCATTGGCAAATTCATATCTAAATAATTACCACATTCTTTTGCAGACGCCCCAGGAATTGCATCGTTAAAGTTTGCAATAAACTCAAACATATCAGCAAGTAGTTTTGCAATAGCTGTCGTTGGAGCTGTCCCCCCAACAATCAAATAAAATCCAGTGCGACACCCCATAGGTCCAAAATAAATAATTTCTCTTGCCCAAGATGGTAAGTTTCGTAAGTATGTTGCCCCTAGATGTTCGATAGTGTGAATTTCGGCTGTGTTCATAACAGGTTCAATATTAGGTGACTTCATGCGTATATCATACGTCGTAATAGGCTGACCACCTGTGTAGTCAACACGTGATGTAAACACACCACGTGGCAAATTTAGATGATTTACAGTAAAGCTTTCGATTTTGTTCATAAAAACCCTCCGTTATTATAATTTTAGTTATTTTATCCAAATTACTTTATTATTATAATAGTTTAGGATTATAAATGCTAGTATTATGATAACTAAAAAGAAAAATTTATTGCTTGTATTCTAAAGTAATGATACACTTTTTAATAAAAGTAGTTAATGGAGGTAGTTTTATGCTATATGAAATACCAGAAAATTGGAGTTGGGCGACATTAGGAAGTATAGTTACAATTCATCGAGGAGTCACATATAAAAAAGACCAAGTAGTTGAAAATAATAGCAATGCTTGTTTAATACTACGTGGGGGAAATTTAACAGAAGATACAATAATATTTGAAGATAATGTGTATGTAGACAAGTCTATTATTCAAAGTAAGCACTATATAAAGAAAAATGATATTATTATTGTTTCTTCAACTGGAAGCAAAACAGTTATAGGTAGGGCTGTTCTAAGTGATAAGGATTTGGAAAACGTAGCATTTGGGGCATTTTTAACAGTAGTTAGAGTGAATCAAGAATTTAATGAAAAATATTGTGGCTTATTTTTTAAAACTTTGCAATATAGAAATACGATTAGAGAATTAGTTAATGGAACAAATATTAATAATCTAAAAAATGGTTATATAGAAAATATGCCGTTTCCATTGCCTCCAAATGATGAGCAACAACGCATAGTTGATACTATTGAGTCGCTATTTAGCAAGCTTGATCGAGCTAGGGGGATTTTACAAACTGCTATAGAGTCATTTGAAAATAGAAAGTTTGCGATTTTTCATAGGGCTTTTAAGGGAGAACTTACTGCAAAATGGCGTGAGGAGAATGGGGTTAGTTTTGATAGTTGGGAAAAGAAGCAATTTAATGAGGTTATTTCCTCAACTCAAAATGGAATTTCAAAAAGAACAGGTGATGGTTATCCGACAGTTGTTTTAAGATTAGCTGATATTGGAGATAATGGATTACTTACCAATGATTTAAGAATGATAAATTTATCAACTGCTGAACAAGAAAAATTTAGATTGTTACAAAATAGTGTGTTAATGATACGGGTTAACGGTTCTAGGAGCAATGTAGCAAGACAAATAATTATACAAGAAGATACTCCATTTACATTTTGTGACCACTTTATTAGAATAATTTATAATTCAGACGTAGTTATAACAAAATATATGGTATATTTTTCTTTAACATCTGACTACAAAAATTATATATCTACAAATATGGTATCTTCAGCAGGACAAAATACAATAAGTCGAAAAGGATTATCGGGGTTATCTATTCCTGTACCAACACTTGCCGAACAAACCGAAATTGTTCGTATACTTGATACGCTACTAACAAACGAGCAACAAGCATACGACTTATACAACTCAATAGAACAAATCGACCTTATGAAAAAATCGATACTTGCTAGGGCATTTCGAGGCAAACTAGGAACAAACAATCCCCTAGAAGAAGCAAGACAAATTTGAAATCTAAAAAAAGATTAACTGCCAACAACGACAGTTAATCTTTTTATTATTTTGCCCAAATTACCTCATTATCAACTAAAATTGCCTCAACTTCGTTTAAATCAATTATAGAATAAGTGAAATCGTCGTCAAAAGAAATTTCTGATACATTAGGATTGTCGCCAAAATATCCTTGGATTCCAGTGTCACCAATAGTTGTGTCCGACCCTCGATTTTCATAATCATAAAATGCACCTGATTGAACAAATTCTATATCCATAATAGATTTGTCAGCAAATTGTAACTGCATATCCCAGTCAAGAGTAGGTATTTCAAAGTTTGAGTCTGGAAAATAGTTTGCTCCAAAGCTGTCAAAATTCGCTCTTATGTTTATGCCAAATGGTGACACTTCAACATAGTCAATAGTTAAGCCAGAACGATTATCAAAAGTATCTCCTTGGACATTAATAACATTACTTGCACTATTTAAATCAATATCAATTTCCCAGAGTCCAACAATTTCAGAGATAAAATAATAAGCACTACATTCAAGTGTTAAATATGGTAAATCTGCTTCATCAACATCTCTAAATAAAATCGCACGATACCAATAATTTTTGTCGCCACTATCAACAGCATTTGTTGTTGTTCCATAACTATAGCCTGTGCGACTATCAATCAACTGATAACTAGGTATAGAGTCGTTTGGTATTTGGGTTACAAACTCTATCGTATTATCATTTGCGTTATATGACAAGTCTTGTAGGCTAATTCCTGCAATTTCTTCAACAATTGGAGCGTTTTGTTCCATAAGTTCAGCTAGGTTAAAATTATTAGTTGTATAGTGAGATGTCCCAAAATTACTAAATTTAATACCTTTAATAGCATCTGCAATACTACCACTTTCTCGGCTGTGTACCAATTGTATATCCATTAATATCGTAAGCTCTTTGTTGTCTTCTGATATAGAAATTTTTCTATCATAGGCATAACCCGTTGAAAAATCTTTGTCAAGCACAATATCAATAGATTCAAACTCCATATTGTTTGGGTCAAACATAGAGCCGTCTTTTTTGTTTGCTGTTATTATAACAAGCGTATTGTGGTTATCGCTTATTGCACCTTGAACGCTAAACGTTATACCATTTTTAGTAATGCTATTTGTTATGTTTGTGCTGTTTTGCATAATACCAGTTAGGTTACCAGAAAAATAGTTAAAGACACTTTCAGATGCAACAACTGTCGTTGTGCCAACAAGTAGCAAACTTGCAGCAACAAGCCAAGGTTTAACTTTGGGTAACTTGAATTTCTTTGTAGGCGAAACCCCCTCAATTGCAATGTCCATTATTCGCTTTTTATCCACCATAAAATCAACCTCCTCATCAATATCAATCGCCAAAAGCTCATCTAAATCTATATCATCAAGCAAATTTGAAATATTATTCGTTTTCATAAGCTTACTCCCCTTTCATTCAACACTAATTCAAGTTTTTTCTTTCCCCTAGAAAGTTTTGTGTGTATAGTATTTTCATTTAAATTAAGTTGTGATGCGATATCTTTAATTTTTTCTTGATAAAAATATCGTCTAAGAAATATTTCTTTGTCAGGGCTGGGCAGTGTTTTAATTGCCTCAACAAGTTGAGTTCTAACCTCGTTGTTTAATATTTCTTTTTCGGGGGTGGGTGTAACATTTTTGATTTGGTCTTCCTCAATGGGAAGTGTTTCAAAGCCTTGTTTGCGTAAAAAATTGATTGTCATGTTGCGTGTCGTTCGTGCGATATATGCTTTAAGTTTCGTTTCGTCTATATCTAATGTATCACGCATATTCCAAAGTTTAATAAATACGTCGGCACTAAGTTCTTCGGTGTCTTGCCTTGATAAGTCTGAAATATGGCAAATAACTGCAACGACGTAGTTTGTATATTTTGCAACTAATGCACGATAACAGTCTAAATCGTTTTGTTTTAGACCTTGTAAAATTTGTGTATCTGTCATGATTTGTCCTCCTATAACGTTGTTATACTATTAAAGACACACAACATACAAAAAAACTTTCAATAATTTTTAAGTTTTTCTAGTGCAATAATAAAAGGAGCATCGTTTTTCTGATTGATAAACTCATATTTAAGCACAGATACACGCTTTTGGTCAAGATTTTGCACGAAGTTTAATAAGCCATCACGTTCTTCTTTACCACCTTTATGACCATGATACACTATTAGGACGATAAGTCCGTTAGTTTTTAGTATATCAAGAATTTTGCTTATAGCAACAGTGGTAGTGTCCGCAGTTGTAGTTATAGAGTGGTCGCCGCTTGGCAAATAACCTAAGTTGAATATCACTCCTGCCACTTGCTCGGTTACATATAAATCTATGTTTTGATGTCCGTCGCAAATTAGACAGGCATTTTTTATATTTAACTCTTTAACTTTATCTATCGCTTGTTGCTGTATATCAAACCCATACACTTTTCCAGTTTCTCCAACTAAGTTTGATAAAAATAGCGTGTCATGTCCGTTGCCAACAGTTGCATCAATAGCTGTATCCCCTTCGCATATAATTTGCTCAAGTAAAAATTTGGAGTATAGCAACATTTGTTTTAATATCATTGTAATCACCTCGTATATATGATACCATAGAAATAAAAAATAGCGTGAGGTATTTTGATGATAATTCTTGTAAAACCAGAAATAAAATATGCAAGTCAAATTAAAAACTATAAAAACACTTTTTTGGAAAGAAATGAAACGTTGGCAGGTTGTGGCAAGCTGATGAACTGCGAAACGGCCACGGAGTGGATAAAATCTACTAAAGATATAGAAAATCCAGACACTTGCCCAAGCAATTGGACGCCAACTACGGCATTTCTTGCGATAGATGATGAAACGGATACTCTTGTTGGTATAATTGATTTTAGACACAACATAAATCACCCAATACTAAGCAGTTGGGGAGGGCATATTGGGTATTCAGTGTTGCCAGAGTTTAGGCGTAAGGGGTATGGCTCTAAAATGCTTAGTCTTTTGTTAGATGAATGTAGGGAGTTTGGGCTTAATAAAGTTATGATTGCTTGTGATGATAACAATGAGGGTAGCCGTAAAATTATTGAGGCAAACGGCGGTGAATATGAATGTAATGTCGTTGTTAGCGAAGATAGACAAGTGAAAAAATACTGGATAAGTTTGTAGGCTTATCCAGTGTTTTTTTATTCAAATATATCTGTTAGATCTATGTTTAGGTCAGAAAATATTGTAGGTTGTATTATTGTTGTGTATTGTAGACGGTCGGTGTCTGATAATTTATCAAGTTCGGAATTTGTTAACAAACTAAATATATTTGTAAGGACATATTTACTTTCTATCAAAGTATATTGTTCTATTGTATTGATTTTTGGGTCAATAATCCAATATTCTTTTATACCAAACTGTTGATATTTTTGAAATTTAACAATTTTATCGTTGCTACGATTAGTTGATAATATTTCGATAACTAGACTTGGAATGCCACGAAAATCTTCAAAATCTTGAACTTTTTGGTTGCAAATTATAGATACATCAGGAACTACGTAATCAGTAGGGTTGTCAGCATCTAAGTGAACTCCTAGTTCGATAAAAACTCCACAGTTGCTACCTCTAAGATAACTGTCAAACAAGCTAAAAAGTCGCCCCATAATACGATTGTGTTTCATACTTGGAAGGGACATATAATAAATTTTGCCATCAATAATTTCTGTTTTCCAATTGCTATAATCAATTGCATTATCCATGATATCACTTCCTTTAAAATTATTTGTAATATAAGTATATCATGTTTTGAGTATTATTCTAAATCAAAATTTTTGAATGCATTTCGCAAGTTTTTGATTTCTTCGTTAGTAAATGTTATGCCTTTACCCATTTTTTCGTAGTCTGGTGACCACTCTCTTATATCATATTTTGGGTCACGTTCGTTCCAACTTACTTTGTTAAATTCTTTTCTCCAGCCTTTGTTGCTCTCAGAAAGTAGTGCAATGTGTTCCGTTATTTGAAATTTTAAATCTGCCATAATTAATATTCCTCCGATCTGTTTTTATAAGCATTGCCATATTTAAAGCTTATTATACAGCCTAAAAAAATATTTGCAATTTTATCTGGATTAGTAATATAATAATAAAAAATAATTGAAAGGAAGTGAAGTTATGCATCATCACGGGGGACACGGAGGACCAGGCGGACATAAACCACACGGTGGAGGACACGGAGGGCCAGGTGGAAGACCACCACACGGTGGAGGACACGGAGGGCCAGGCAAGACCACCACACGGTGGAGGACATGGAAGACCACCACATGGCGGAGGTCATGGGGGACCAGGTGGGCCGCCAAGATAGATTAACCAATAAATAAGGAAGTGATTTTTATGCCAGGAGGACCAAGAGGTGGAGGACGAGGCCCAGGAGGACCACACGGAGGGCGAGGCCCAGGTGGACCAAGAGGACCAAGACCGCCGCACGGAGGAATGGGAGGACCAAGACCGCCTATGCGCCGAGGGCCTATAGGAGGGCCAGGCGGAATACCGCCGTTTTTCGGTGGTGGAGGATTTTTAGGCGGACTAGGGATAGTTGCATTAATCGTTTTGTTAGTTATACCATTCAACTTTTTTAACGTAGTTATTATACTGGCGGTGTTGTATGGAATTTATGCTATAACAAAAAACTTGTCGCCACAAAACAACAATACTACTAACAATAACACTCAAAATAATTCAGATGATAACAAAGATGAATGGTGGGATTGATAAAAAGGGCTTGACAGATTGTCAAAATATAGTAAAATATAAATTAAAAATGTTTCTTCGTCTTATCTCGCATGAGGCGAAGAAATTTTTTGTATATATACAAATTTTACTTACTAACTTAATTTTTAAGGAGAAAAAGCGTGAAAGAAAAATTAGAACAAATTAAAAGTGTTGCACTTACTTCTATTAAAGATGCAAAAGAACTAAATAAGCTTGAAGAACTACGTGTTCAATATCTTGGTAAAAAAGGTGAATTAACGTCAGTTTTGCGTGGAATGAAAGATTTATCAAAAGAAGAACGTCCTGTAATCGGACAAGTTGCAAATGATGTTAGAGAACAACTTGAAACGGCATTTAAAAACCTAAGAATTAAATTTGAGCAGGATCAAGAAGACAAAAAACTTTCTGATGAAGTTATTGATGTAACTATGCCTGGAAAAAAATTATCACAAGGAAAACTTCACCCACTTGACCAAACTCTTGAGGAGCTTAGCAAAATATTTACGGGTATGGGGTATGAAATCGTTTCAGGACGTGAAGTTGAAACGTCATACTACAACTTTGATGCACTAAACCTTGGGGCGGAGCACCCTGCAAGAGATGAGCAAGACACGTTTTATATTACAGATAGCATAGTTCTAAGAACATGTACATCGCCAGTTCAAATACACACAATGGAAAATCAAAACTTGCCAATACGTATGGTTGCACCAGGGAAAGTGTATCGTTCAGATGAAGTTGATGCAACGCATTCGCCAGTGTTTCACCAAATTGAAGGGCTTGTTATAGACAAAGATATAACGTTTGGTGACTTAAAAGGTGTGCTTGCTGAGTTTGCCAAAAAGTTTTTTGGGGACAAAGTTGAAGTTAGATTTAGACCGCATTATTTTCCTTTTACAGAGCCAAGTGCCGAAGTTGACGTAACTTGTGTTATGTGTAAAGGCGAAGGGTGTTCTGTATGTAAAGGTGAGGGTTGGATCGAAATTTTGGGTTGTGGAATGGTTCACCCAAAAGTGCTAGAGATGGCAGGAATTGACCCAAATGTGTATCAAGGATTTGCATTTGGAATGGGTGTTGAAAGACTTACTATGCTTAAATATAATATAAATGATTTGCGTCTATTCGTTGAAAACGACGTTAGATTTTTATCGCAATTTTAGGAGGATAAACAGATGAATGTACCAATGTCGTGGCTAAATCAATATGTTGATATAGACGTAGATTTAAAAACTTTTATAGCAAAAATGACGCTTAGCGGTTCAAAAGTTGAAACAGTTGAGGAGTCAGGAAAAGAAATTACAAAAGTTGTTGTAGGGAAAATTGTTGAGGTTGAAAAGCACCCAGACGCAGATAGACTTAGAATTATGAAAGCTGATGTGGGGGCAGATGAGCAGTTGCAAATCGTTACAGCAGCAACAAATGTTATGCTTGGTGACGTTGTGCCAGTTGCTCTTGACGGTGCGACACTTGCAAACGACTTAAAAATCAAATCTGGCAAACTTAGAGGCGTTGCTTCTCAAGGAATGTTTTGCTCAGTTGAAGAACTGGGGCTTACTCGTGAGCAGTTTCCAGACGCACCAGAAGACGGGATATATATTTTTAATACAGAAATGACGCTTGGCGAATGTGTTAAGCCATATTTTGGACTTGGTGAACAAGTTGTTGAATATGAAATAACGTCAAACAGACCAGACTGTTTTAGTATTATTGGTATTGCAAGAGAAGTTGCGGCAACGCTTGGCACACAATTTAAATACCCACAAATTGAAGTTGACCAAACAGACGAAAACGCAACAAACCTTGTTGATATATCTATTCATAATGAAGAATTATGCCCAAGATATGCGGCTAGAGTTGTTAAAAACGTTAAAGTTAAGCCGTCGCCAAAATGGCTACAAGATAGACTTCTTTCAGCTGGGCTTAGACCTATAAACAACATCGTCGATATAACAAACTATATTTTGATGGAGTTTGGGCAACCTATGCACGCTTTTGACTATGATAAGCTTGAGGGCAAACAAATTAATGTGCGTACTGCAAAAACAGGTGAAACGATGCTTACGTTGTTAGGTGATGAAGTTGAACTTGATGATACTATGCTTGTTGTTGCTGACCAAAACTCTCCAGTTGCAATTGCGGGGATTATGGGCGGTGAAAACAGCAAAGTTACAGATGAAACGACTACGATTGTGTTTGAATGTGCAAACTTTAATGGATACAATGTTAGACAAACGTCTAAAAAACTTGGCATAATGAGTGACTCATCTAAAAAGTTTGTTAAAGGACTTGACCCTAACACGATTACAGATGCATTAGAAAGAGCAGTTCAACTAATTAATATGACAGACTCGGGCGATGTGTTGACAGGCGTTATAGACGTGTATCCAAATAAACTTGAGCCAAAAACTATACCATATGACTACAAATGGATTAATGCATTTTTGGGGCTTGATTTACAAAAAGCTGAGATGGAAAAAATATTTGAAACGTTAGAGTTTGTTGTGGATACAAATAACAACACGGTTACTATCCCGACTTTTAGACCAGACATTACGATGAATGCTGACCTTGCAGAAGAAGTTGCAAGAATGTATGGGTATGACAAAATACCAGTGACGCTTGAACGAGCTACGCCAACTGTTGGAGGAAAAACTAAGCAACAACTTTTGGTTGATAAAATCAAAACAACGCTACAAATGTGTGGAGCATACGGGGCGTTGACGTACACTATTGATAGCCCTAAAGTGTTTGACAAACTAAATATCAACGAAGATAGCAAACTTAGAGATGCAATTAAAATTGCAAACCCACTTGGCGAAGAATTCAGCATAATGAGAACGACGACGTTAAACGGAATGTTGACTTCATTAAGCACAAATTATAATAGAAGAAACTCTGACGCAGCACTATATGAAATTGGAAAAGTGTTTATCAAAAAAGAAAATAAAGACTTACCAAATGAAATAGAAAAAGTGACTATCGGAATGTATGGTAAAGACGTTGATTTCTTTAGTATGAAAGGTGTTATTGAAACTGTTGTTGAAGCTCTAAAAATTAGCAAAGTGGAGTACACAAGAAATACTGAGCTTGAGTTTATGCATACGGGAAGATGTGCAAATCTTGTTATTTCGGGCAAAAACGCAGGTTTCTTTGGTGAAGTGCATCCGCAAGTTACAAAAAATTATGAGGTGGATGCAAGATTATACGTTGCAGAACTTGACTTAGCTGTATTGTTAAAATCAGCAGGTGCCGACACTGTTTATGCACCGCTACCTAAATATCCAGCATCAAGCAGGGATCTTGCTATGATTGTTAAAAAAGAAGTGCTTGTTGGTGACATCGAAAAAGTTATTAAGCAACGTGGAGGGAAATTGCTTAAAGAAGTAGCGTTATTTGATGTATATGAAGGAAACCAAGTTAGTTCTGGACAAAAATCTGTGGCATACAAATTAACGTTTAGAGCAGATGATAAAACACTAACAGACGAAGAAGTTGGAAAAGCTATCAAGAAAATTTTAAATGGGTTAGAAACAACGTTAGATGCAAAATTAAGAGATTAAAAAACAGGGGTGACTATGTGGATAGTCGCCCCTATATAATTAACCCGATAACAGCATACAACAACATTAGTAAACTGATAAACGTTGCGTTCATTAATGGTGGTGGAAAAGCTGTTTGATATTTTTTGGCTAGTTTATTGTATTTTTTTACTTGTAATGGTTTGTTAAGTTTTTCGTAAGATTTTGCCAACATACTATATGTAGAATGTAAGTTAGTTGATGTTTTAATAGATTTTTTTAGGTAAACAACAGCTGTACTATAGTTTTCTAAATAATAATAACAATCCGCCATTGGTTCAACACAATCTCTTTGATCATAACCATATTTTATTGCTGTCTTCAATAAAGATAATGCCTCACCATAGTTATTTGACAAATAATATATAGTTCCAAGTTCAAAATAACTATATTTGTCCTCAGGAAAGTCATTTATAATGTATTTGTATTGGGTTATAGCTCGGTTTGCTTCTTCAATAAATTTAAAGCTTCGTGCCCCAATAAGCAGTGTGTCTAACGATATATTACTATCTTTTTGTGCAAGTTGGGCGTATTCTGATGCTTGTACATATTTTTTGTCATCAAACGCTCGCAATGCTTCTTCCGCATACAATACTTCGCCACCCATAGCGATTTGTTTGTGTAAGTGATATAACATTGTTGGAAGTTCGGCTTCTTTTAATATAGCGAAAAAATATTCGTCTTCCATGTGAAAAATTTGTACGTAATAATTGAAAAATATGCAAAATTCTTTTAAGTTAAGCTGGTCATAAAACAGTTTTATATGTGCTGTAAAAGTACGTATATATTCGTCATTACATTCAAAAACATGCAACAACTCAATCTTTTTGATTAAATATGTCATTTTATTTTCGCCAACAGTTACTGCCAAGTCTATATAGTTTATAGCTTCTTCAATTTTTGATTGTTCAAACAACGTTAGTGCGGTTTGGTAATACTCTTCAGCGAATTGCCTTGTATCGTTTGTAATATCCATATTTTCGTTCCCCCTATAATACTTATAGATTATATTGTAATCTAAAACGCTAAGAAATACAACAAAAATAATATTTACTTTTCAATTAGATAAAAATATTGTATACTAAAATTTATACAAACTATAATAGAATGGAGATTTTTAAGATGAAATGTAAATTTGAACACGCATGTATTAGAGTTTTTGATTTGGAAAAATCAATCAAGTTTTATGAGGAAGCATTAGGTTTTGAAGTGGTTAGACGTAAAGATGTTGAGCAATTTAAGTTTAGTCTTGTATTTATGAGTGATGCAGATAGAAACTTTGAAATAGAGCTTACTTATAACTATGACCCAGAACAAGCATATGAGCTTGGCAACGGATTTAGCCACTTTGCAGTTATCGTTGAAGATATTAATGAGGCGTATGCAAAACATCAAGAAATGGGCGTTACTGTATCGGAAATAAAAACTATTGCAGACGGATTTGCAACGTTTTATTTTATAGCTGACCCAGACGGATATAGAACAGAAGTTATTGCAAGAAAGCAATAAAAGTATAGGCAAAACACAAAAAATGTAGTATAATAGGAGGTATGATTAGGTGAGGAGGAAAAAATATGCCAGAGAATAAAGAGTGGAAAGACTGTACAATTGATGAGTATTTAATAGATGAAGATGATACCAATGATAGCATAGACATGATGCCACATCTAACAACCTCTTACAAAAAGAATACGAGTGCTTGGGCATCTTTTGTCTTGGGGGTAGTATCATCATTAGCTTGGCTAATTCCGATAGTGGGATTGCCAGTTTCCATAGTGGGAACAGTGCTTGGTGCATTAGGAATGAAAAACAAACGTAGCAAAGGAATTTCAATAGCTGGGTTTGTTATCAATTTAGTATTTTTAATAATAACAATTGTGAAATTAACAGTAGATATAGTTATGCATTTTAAAGGTCAATCTGAATTGGCTGAATAAGAAAAACCCCCGTTTGGGGGCTTTTTTATGTTAGAACCACATGTCATAAAACGAGTTACCAGAAGATGAGCTATCGCCAAAGAATAAGCTTAATAATGAGCTGTAATTATCCCATTTAAGTATACTTGCTGTTTGGTATAGTGATAAATCATCAATAAACGAGTTTAGTGTCGAGTTTCCAGTGTCAAATTCATTGTCGTCGTCATCACTATCAGTTGCTTCTTCAACAACTTCTTCTTCAACGTCTGAAACATCTACAAGTTCTTCTTCAAGCTCATCAAGTTCCACATCTGCAATATCATCTGAAACTACACCGTTGTCAACAACAACGTCGCTATCAGCCACAGCCTCACCGTCCGCCACACTAGCGGCAACTGCAACGTCGCCACTTGCGGCACTCACGCTATATGAAGCAGCTTGCGTGCTATCCATCACTTGTTTAGCGTTTTCGCTTGTATTTTGTGTAAGTATCATTTTTGCGTTATACATATCTTCTTGTTTTTGTTCTGGAGTTTTGTCCTCACGAAGTGCTGGTGCTTCTTGAACTTCGTCAACTGTTGTTTGGCTAGATGGCAACAACTTAGCTAAGTCATCAGACACTTTAGCTGATGATGCGTTTGACAAACCTCCGATACTATAATTGTCATATGAACTATTGATTGATCCTATTGTCATATCTATTCCCCTTTCTGAAAATTAATTTATTCTTCTTTAATATATTCGACCTTTATGTAACAATGGTTTAACAATTTTATTACAAAAATAGGACGTCCTTAAAACGTCCTATACACATTACCAAGCACATATAACGAACCAACGCAACAAATAGGGTTATTTTCTGTGATTTGTAATGCTTTAGCCACCCCATCTGCAATGTTAGTTGACTGATATACATTGCCCTTAAAAATTTCACTTATTGAAGTGGCAAGTTCATCAGCAGGCAACGCTCTAGGCATAGTTGGGGCAATAGCTACAAAGTTTTTTGCATATGGGATAAGTGCCTGTATTATAGAAATGTAGTCTTTGTCGCTCATAACTGCAATTAAAAACGTACACTTTTGGTTTGGTAGCAACGTATCAAGTGTGTTTGTGAAAGCCTTAATACCGTCGTTATTGTGTGCTCCGTCAACGATAAATAGTGGTTCTTTTGAAATAACTTCAAATCGACCACTCCATTTAACTGTTTTTAGCCCATCATATACGCTAGAGTCTGAAACGGCGTACCCAATATTATTTAAAACTTCGACAGCTTTTAAAACAACTGCAATATTTTCAGTTTGATAAGTGCCGATGAGATTTACGTTAAACTTATTGCCTTTGTAGCTAATATTTAAGCCGTCTAAAGTTTGGCTATTAACTTGTATATTATTTGGCTCGGACAAAAAAAGTTTTGCTGATTTTTGAGAGCAAATATTTTCAAATATATTAACAATATTGTTAGGTTGTTTCATAACAACGCAAGTACAGTTGTTTTTGATTATGCCAGCTTTTTCAAATGCGATACCTTCGATATCGTTACCTAAAAAGCTAACGTGGTCAACCCCAATTTTTGTAATAACGGTCAAAATGGGGCTGTCTATAATATTTGTGGAGTCGAGCCTACCCCCAAGACCAACTTCCAAAACGACTATATCGCAATTTTCTTGACTAAAGTATTCAAAAGCCAACGCCGTACGAAGTTCAAATTCAGACGGTTTTGTTGCCATAGAGTTAACTAATGGGGCTATATCGTTAAGTAGTGATATAAATTTTTCGTCTGTTATATGTGTGCCGTTAATATTAAATTCTTCATTTACATGGTAGATATATGGAGATGTAAAAAGACCAACTTTATACCCCTCGCACCTCAAAATATTTGCGAGCATAGCACAAGTTGAGCCTTTGCCATTTGTGCCAGCAACGTGGATAATTTTTAAATTGTTTTGGGGATTTCCCATTTTGTGTAGTAGTTCCCTAATTTTATCAAGACCGAGTTCGCCACCTGTTGACGAAAGTTGTGTTAACATATCTGTTATTATCATAAAATCACCTCACGAGTTATTTTATGGAGTTTTTTTTATGTTGTCAAGCAAAAAAATATGATATAATAAAAATAAGTTAGGAGGTAGAGGTATTGGCTAATATATTAGATGATTTAAAGCAGTTAGCAGTTAATGGGAACAAATTTTATAGGAAAAAAGAAAACTTGTGTATTTTATTGGGTGCAGGTTGTGAATACTATATAACAAGTTTAAATACTACTTTTATAAGGATTGACAGTAGCAAGCCACTAACACCAGCATATCTAATGCCAAAAATTCATACTGCAAAGTTTTACAAATATGAGGCAAATATTAAGGACATTTTGGCAGACAAACAATATCATATTAATAGGCTTGAAAGTATTGCAGATGGGTTTGGGGTTATGCCGACAGAAGATGCAGTATTTAAAGAGTTTATCACAAATTGTATGGACTTAATTTTGCCATCACTAAGAGAGCTTTTGGAAATAGAAGATTTGGAATATGTAGGAGAAGTTTTTGATTTAGAGTATGGTGGGAAAAATGGCATAGCAGGCAAAATATTTCTGGATAAGTTGCTAGAATTTAGTTCAAAAAAGCTAGGTGGAATTATATTGCAACTTAATATGGAAATGCAAAATGATAGACGTCCAAATGAAATTGATAGGGAACTAGTATATATCGGCAGAATTTTCGGAGAATATACACCTACTTCAAGTGAGAAAAAGAAGTCTATGGTATACAATATCGAAAACAAAAAAGCTCGTTCGATTTGGTTTTATGTTGGAAATACTACTGTGCATGCTCCAAAGGAATATAGTGGTGTTCCTATTGTTATAAAAGAAATTAGAGAGCGTGAAACTAAACGTACTTTAGATCATATGCAAATAATTAGCGTGTATATGGCTAATCATGAAAAACTAAATAGAAATAAATACAAGCATACGAGAAAGCTATTAAAGTTTTTGACCAATCCAAACATTTCTATAAATTCAAAAGATGTAGAGTTAAAAGCGTTTGGAGATAGATATTACAGCACATTACAAGGAAAGGTGGCAGTTAGCATGAATGCATTAGAAGCAATTTATCAAAGAGATATTATGGAAGTTGAATTTCAAGAGGTTGAATTAGAAATACAAAAAATGCGTAAAGAGCGTGATGAATTAAGCACAGAAAAGGCAGAGCTAACAGTAGAAAAGGCAGAGCTAACAGCAGAAAAGGCAGAGCTAACAGCAGAAAAGGCAGAGCTAACAGCAGAAAAGGCAGAGCTAACAACGGAAGTACAGCAATTAAGTACTAAAAATGCTGAACTAGAAGCAAAACTACGTGAATACGAAAAACTTTTAGCAAATCAAAAATAACCACACAAAAAAGGGAGTTGCCATCAAGCTCCCTTTATATTTGCCAACAAGTCATAAATCATTTCATCTTTTGCCTTGTCGTACGCCAAAAAAATCTTTTTCGCCTCATCAACATTGTTATACACTTGCCAATATCCACAAAGAACACATGGCTTATCGCTACAAATCATAAAATCTTTCACATCATCTATAGGGATACCTAAAAATATACCAAGCTCATGAGGGCAATTAAATAATGTATATCTATGTATCAAGTTATCAACGATAGCTTGAATATTATCAAGATTGTAGCCTAAATTTATCAAAAATTCTCCCACCTCTTGAACACAAACAACATCTGATAGTTGTTGTTCATCATAGATATACAAAATAATTGATGTTGAAGTTTCTCGCAACAACACGCTTTTTAGCCCTAATGAAACTAAAAATTGTTCGTTCATCTGATTCCAAGCATCATACAGTGCCTTACTTTTATTTATAGAAAGTGTAATGGCGGGTTTAACCCCTTTAATGACAGGCGAAAGATTGTATAACATATAATTTTCAAAGTAAGCCTCAGTATCTAAAGTATTAATTATGGTGTAAAACAATTTAACATTTTCCTGCATATTTGCACTACCTTTCTTTGTTGTAATATTATTTTGCTATTGTTTCTCCAAATGCAACACAAGCGTCTGCACTATCGTCTTCAGGTGCACCTTGAACGATAAGTCCGTCAGCAACTAGTGTAGCTCCGTATGATTTCATGCGATCTTCCCAGTCACGCATCCATTCTCCGTCGCCCCAGTCATATGAACCGAATAAAGCAACTGTTTTTCCTGCAACAACATTTGCAAGTGACTCAACAAATGGTTCCATTTCGCTTTCTTCAAGTGTTTCTGCACCCATAGCTGGGCAGCCTAAAACAACTTTGTCTGCGTTTGTTACATCGTCTAAAGATGCATTTCCAACTTCTTTTAAAACTACCTCGTCAGCAGACCCGATACCTTTAACGATAAGGTTTGCCATTTCCTCTGTATTACCTGAACCGCTCCAAAAAATAACTGAAATCATAGTATTACCTCCGCTTTATTAGTGATATGTGTTATCAATACACTAATTATAAATAACTAACTTACAAATGTCAATAGGGTACGGGGGTAAAAATTAAGTTAATATAAACTTAATAGTATTTTACAGTATCTTAACAAGTGTTAAAAAATAGTTAACAGTATTTAGCTAAATTACTTGTTATAATGGTAACTAGGTAAAGGAGGGGTGGATATGGGTATAACGGCAATTGTGTTTTTATTGTTATTTTTCGTCCATAATGTTTTGTTTTTTAGATTGTTAGATAGATTAGTTTTAATAAAAGATAAAGGAATGGTCTTATATGCGTTAAGTGCAATTAATGCAATTATGTCTTTGCTAATGATAATAATATGGAAAGAATCCTCAATAATGGCTTATGCTTTAATAACTTTAGTGTATGTGGTAGAAGCAGCATTATTTTTTGAGGGTGGGTCGCTTCTAAAAATGGCGTGTGGATTAATTATTCCGATACACATAATAGCGATTAATATAATAGTTGGGGGTATAACTAGTTTATTTTTAAACGAGTCAATGTATAACATACTTAGAATGCCAAATGTAATTATGACTATGGGTATAATTTTATCCATAATTATTTCAGTTGGATTGTTAATAATTTCAAGGGTAATTAAATTGAAGTATAAGGATAATGTGGGGGCAAAACTAACTAGGCTAAAACTATTTTTTATATTAGAGGTAATTTTATTAATTTGTTTAATGCATACATCGCTTTTATACGAGTTTGAAACGTTTATTGCAAGCACAGTAATATTACCTATTGTTACAGGGATATCAATCATTTCTATTTTTTACACTTGTGTTATTATGACGATTGAGTCAACTATCGGTCAAGAAGATAAATCTTTAACAGATGCAATGTATAGAAATATTTTAATGAATAAGTCAGAACTTATTATGGAAGTTGATTGCAAAAAAGGCATTTTTGTTAATAGAAGGTATCGTGGCAAAACTGATGAAAGTCTTATCGGTGCGTCATACGAAACGTTTATGGCTAGTATTATTAAACACAAAGTTCATGAAGAAGACAAACATGCATGTACAAATTTATATAAAATATTTTATATGATAAACTCATTAAAAAATGGCAGTAGCTCATATGAATTTGAATATAGAGCAACCGATAATGAAGGTGTTTATAGGTGGTATAGGGCTGAAGTTATAGTTGAAGAAATAGGCGATACAGTTCAGGCATTTATTGGAGTAAATAATGTTGATGCTGAAAAAGAACTTGTGTTTAGAATGCGCCTTGATGACGAGTCAGGTTTGTATAACAAAACGACAACAGAGCTACTTATCAAAGAAAAATTAAAAGTGGGTGAAACAAACGTGCTTTTTATAGTTGATGTAGATAACTTAAAGAGGGTAAACGAAATTTTAGGTAAAAATGGTGTTAATAAAGTTGTTGAAAGTACAGCCAAAAAACTTAAACGATTGTTTAGGCAGTCAGATATAATTGGACGAGTTGAGAACGACAAATTTTTGATATTTGTGCAACCAGATGACAATATTAATATGCACGTTAAGGCAAACCAAATTTGTGAAATTATACGTGAAACTTATTCGCAAGATGAACATAACGTTGATGTTTCAGCGAGTGTTGGAGTTGTAAGAACTGAAAAAGCTACAACATATAAAGAAATATATAATCTTGCAGATAAAGCATTGTATCACTCGAAAAAATGTGGGCGAGATACATTTACTATATATAGTGATGATTTGGAGATGTCGCCAGATATCGAATCAAAAATGCCATTATTGGCGTAGGGCAGGCGATATGCAGATAATGCGGGCGGCCACTGGCCGCCCCTACCTGCCACCTTTTTTTTCTATCAATGCAAGCACCCCTACTATAAAAATTGCTAAAATATCCGCTGATGCTTGTGCAAAAAACACTCCAATAGCTCCGTATAAATAAGATAGCACGATAGCAAATGTAGTTTGTAACACAGTCCCACGCCCAATAGAAATTATGTTGGCGTAACTACTTTTGTTTGTTGCTTGATAATAACAAGTCATCGTATGCACAATTCCCAACACAGGCGACCCAAAACAAAAAATAAACGTTAGTTCATACGCTAATTGCATAATGTTATCACTTATTCCATACAGTCCGATAAGGTGTTCGCCAAAGAAAAATAGCCCTGCCAAAAATAACAATCCAAGAGAAACAGATACAAGCATTGTGAACTTAACTAGTGATTTTAGTCGTTCGTGTGAGTTTGCCCCAAAGTGAAAGGCAAGCACTGGTTGTATCCCTTGCCCTATGCCTAAGCAAATAGAATTGTATAATGCCCAAATATACCCTGAAACACAAAATATAGCTACATAATCAGTGCTACCATAAATATATAACAAATGATTTTGCACGAGTATAATAATTCCTGTTGAAAGCTGTATAAAAAGTGATGCTGCTCCAATTTTGCACACTTCTTTAAGTATAGATGTATCAAATATAAAATATTCTTTCTTTAGCTTTAGGTTTGACGGCCCTTTTATAAAATACCATAGCCCAATAGTTGTTGACAAAATAACACCACACCCTGTTGCAAGCGCTGCACCTCGTGTCCCAAGTCCAAGAACAAGCACAAACAGCCAGTCTAACACGATGTTGCCAATTGCCCCAGCCCCAACCATAATCATAGACAAATTGGGGTTTCCATCAGCACGAACAAGTAGTGTCAACGTGTTTGAAAATAAGTACGGTATCGCCATAAAATAAACTACAACAAAATAATCTTGAGTGTACCCAAACGTATCTTCGGTTGCACCAAGAAAATTTGTTATAGGCGTGGCAAACATAAAGCCTACGACAGACAATACCGCACCTATCAAAACGATAAATTTAACGATAGTGGCAAGCGTTCTTTCGGCTTTATCTTTGTCCGATTCTCCCAAACTTTTTGACACAACGATAGTTGTCCCAGCACCGAGCATTAATCCAATGCCAAGAATTATAGTGACAGCGGGCCAAGCTAAGTTGACGCCAGCAAGACCAGCCTCACCTGTGCCTTGCCCAACAAATATACCATCAACCATGATGTAAATTGTGTTCAAAACGACACCGACGATAGCAGGCAAAACAAATTTAAGCCAAAGTGGTATTATTTTTGTTGTAAGCATGTATTGCATTTCCATAAAATTTCACCTCTATTTAATTTAAATAACAAATAGTATTTTACCACACTATTTACGGTTTTTACAAAAAACATGCGTAATAATCGAAGTTTTTGGCAAAATTAAATTAGTAAGAGTCTAACTGTCTTGTAAGTCGTTATGTAATTTGATATACTAAAAGATGTGTTAAATTTTATATAGAAAAAAGGTGATAAAGATTGAAAGGATTAGTTGAGAAAATATTTGGTACGCACTCACAACGAGAGTTAAAGCGTATCGAAAGCATTATAACGCAAATTGAAAAGCTAGATCCAGAAATATCAAAGCTTACAGGTGATGAGCTGAAAGAAAAAACTGAGGAATTCAAAAAGAGAATTGCCGACGGTGAGTCACTTGACCACATTTTGCCAGAAGCATATGCCGTATGTCGTGAGGCGTCAGCACGTGTTATGAACATGAAGCACTACCGTGTGCAGCTAATAGGTGGAATTATACTACACCACGGGCGTATCGCTGAGATGAGAACAGGGGAAGGTAAAACTCTTGTTGCAACACTTCCAGCATATTTAAATGCACTTGCGGGCAAAGGGGTACACGTTATCACAGTAAATGATTACCTTGCACACCGTGATGCCGAGGAAATGGGAAAACTATATAACTTTTTAGGGTTAACTGTTGGCTGTATTTTAAGTAATATGGACAACAACACTAGAAGAAATGCATATTTGTCTGATATAACTTATGGTACAAACAACGAGTTTGGATTTGATTACCTAAGAGATAACATGGTTTTGTATGCACATGACATGGTTCAACGTGACCTACATTTTGCAATTATAGATGAGGTTGACTCGGTTTTAATTGACGAGGCACGTACACCACTTATTATTTCGGGGCAAGGTACTAAATCAACGCATTTATACAAAGCAGCAGATATATTTGTTAGACGTTTGAAAAAAGGACAACTACTAGGCGAAGAATCTGCAATGGCTACACTTATGCGTGAAGAAATTGAAGAAGAAGGCGATTTTATCGTTGATGAAAAGCAACGTTCAGTAACTCTTACAGAAGATGGGGTTAAAAAAGCTGAACAATATTTTGGTATCGAAAACCTTGCAGACCCTGACAATATGGAAACGCAACATCACATTACGATAGCTCTAAAAGCACACAACTTAATGCACTTAGAAAAAGACTACATTATAAGTGAAGAAGGCGAAATCGTAATCGTTGATGACCATACAGGGCGACTTATGGACGGGCGTAGATATTCAGACGGTTTACACCAAGCGATTGAAGCAAAAGAAGGCGTTGAAGTTAAAAAAGAAAGTAAAACTCTTGCAACTATTACGTTCCAAAACTTCTTTAACCGTTACAAGAAAAAGTGTGGTATGACAGGTACAGCACTAACTGAAGAAGGCGAATTTAGAGAAATTTACGGAATGGACGTTATCGTTATTCCAACAAATAGACCTATCCAACGTATTGACCACGTTGACGTTGTATACACTACTGAAAAAGGTAAGTTTATGGCTATTATTAAAGATATAAAAGAGTCAGTTGAAAAGCAACAACCTGTTTTGGTAGGTACAGTTAATATCGACACTTCAGAACTATTAAGCAAACTCCTTAAAAAGGAAGGAATTAAACACAAAGTTCTTAATGCTAAATATCACGAACAAGAGGCAGAAATTGTTGCAGCAGCAGGACATAAAGGTGCTGTTACTATTGCAACAAACATGGCTGGACGTGGTACGGATATCAAACTTCAAGAAGGCGTTCAAGAAATTGGTGGGCTAAAAATTATCGGTACGGAGCGACATGAATCACGTCGTATAGATAATCAGCTTAGAGGGCGTGCAGGTAGACAAGGGGATCCGGGTGAATCAAGATTTTATCTTGCACTTGAAGATAACCTTATGCGTCTGTTTATGCCAGAAGCGACACTAAAAACGTTTGCTGCACTTGGGCTTGAAGAAGATGAGCCTATCGTTCATAACATTTTGTCAAAAGCTATTGAGCGTGCCCAAACTAAAGTTGAAAGCAACAACTACGGTATTCGTAAACACTTGCTTGAATACGATAGAATTATGAATGAGCAACGTGAAATTATTTATGCAGAACGATACAAAGTTCTTACAAACGAAAACATTAAAGAAAACATATTGAATATGACGAAAAACGTTATTAATACAGCAGTTGATAACGCAATTTCGGGTATTGAATATCCAGAAGATTGGGATTTGGCTAGCTTGATTGAACACTTAAATACGTTTATTCCTTATGGACATGAAGTGACGTTTGAAAGTGGGCAAAAAGACTTATCAGAAGAGACGCTTAAAGAAATGCTATATGAAAAAGCAGCCAAGCTTTATGAAGAAAAAGAAGAAGAAGTTGGCGAAAGAATTCGTGAAATTGAGCGTGTAATGTTATTAAAAGTTATCGACCAAAAATGGATGGATCACCTTGATAACATTGAGCAAGTTCGACAAGGTATCAACTTGCAAGCGTATGGACAACGTAATCCATTGATTGAGTACAAATATGTGAGTTTTGAAATGTTTGAAGAAATGACATCAAATATTCAAGAAGACACAGTTAAGGCGTTGTTCCACGTTAGAGTTGCACCAAATAAAGAAATTAAACGTGAATCAGTGTTTAAAGACGCTGTAACAAACAACAAAGACAGCAGTTTGATTGCCAAACCTGTGAAAACAGATAAAATTGGCAGAAACGACCCATGTCCATGTGGAAGTGGCAAAAAATACAAAAACTGTTGTGGAAAATCATAAAAAATAGCAAAAAGTGGTCTGGTAATAGTTGCTAGACCGCTTTTTTGTTCATAAAATCATTGTATATGTTGTGAACTTAGTGTAAAATTATATTACACAGCTTGATGGTGAAGGGAGATAGACTATGTTAGATAAGTTGATAAATATAATTGAAATGT
The DNA here is from genome assembly GCA_002007315.1 of Epulopiscium sp. Nele67-Bin004. Next base: position 5,515 of record LNZQ01000088.1, on the reverse strand, counting down.
GTGAACGTGATAATCATAGAGTGAAAATTGAATACGATGACATTAACAATATACAAGGAATGAAAATTCATGCTCCAGAATGTCTAGTGCCCCAAACAAGACAATACATAAATTTGGTGCTAGGAGAAAACGTTAACGATGTAAATATTGACGTACAAGGGTATAGCGAAGATTATTACAATAGTTACAAATCTATGGTGAAATGGCAACAAGAAATAGAAGCAATACTTAATTCGTTGCATATAAAATACAAAGTTAAGCCGACGTACAAATACGTATACACTGCAACAGAAAGACGAGTTATGGCATCAAGCCCGATTATATATGACGTAGATAATCCAGATAAAATCAGCAATTTAGTAGACATGATGAAACTTGAAGATGCATTAAAAGAGGACTTGCCAATGTGCATGTATTTCAAAGTTGAAGAACCTAGCACAATTAGGAAACAATTTATAATAGAAACGTTATATAGTGATGTGTTGTACGTAATAGATTGTTCGATGTAAAAAATATTGCCTAGAGAGGGAACTTGCTAGGCTTTTATTGCGTCTAATATATTATAACATATAAAAAAGGAGTGACAAATTATGAAAAAATTATTTTTGATAGGTGCTGTGGCATCAGTAGCTTTAGTGGGGTGTAGTTCTGGGGAGAGTACACCAGATGAAGTTGCAATAACGATGACAGCAGAAGAAGTTTATAATGCAACTGTTGACGGGGTTGGAATGACGCCAATGGTTATGGACGCTGACGACTCGTTAGTTGTTGATTTGTATGGGGTTGACCTTAGCTTGGTGACGGACTACAAAGTTATAATGCCTGCGATGACGGGACAAATTACGGAAATAGCAGTGTTTAGAGTTGAAGATATGGAAGACGTTAACACAGTTGCACAAAATTTAACGTCAAGAGTTCAGGACTTGCAAAATGGAGGAGCGTTTTATCCATCTCACATAGAAATAGTTAACGAGGCGCAAGTTGTAGTGCATCAAAACTATGTGTTGATGGCTGTTGACGAAGAGGTGGCTCAACTAGTTGCGAACTTCAACTCAATATTTGAATAAGTTTATGTTGACACACAATTGTAACAAAATATATAATATAGCAAAGGCAATTTGCTTGCGTGGGGAGGAATGACAATTGGTATTTAGTAGTTTAGTATTTTTATTTGTGTTCCTACCGATATTTTTAGCGATATATTACGTAGCTCCACGGGGGTTGCGTAATTTTATTTTGTTTGCGGCAAGCCTAATTTTTTACGCTTGGGGAGAGCCTATATATGTGGGGCTGATGATATTCTCAACAGTGTTAGATTATAGTTTGGGGCTGTTTATCAACAAATTTAGGGACAACAAAAAAATTGCGAAACTTGGAATGATAACTTCGATCTGTGCAAATATGGGGTTGCTTGCATTTTTCAAATATTCCAACTTTTTTGTGGATAATATAAACAACGTGTTAGGTTTAAATATAAAGTGGTTTGAAGTTGCACTACCAATTGGGATTTCATTTTATACGTTTCAAACGATGTCATACACAATTGACTTGTACCGAGAAAAAATAGCCGTGCAACGAAACATCATATCGTTTGGGGCATACGTTGCTATGTTTCCACAACTTATAGCAGGCCCGATAGTTCAGTATCAAACGATAGAAAAAGAGCTTAACGACCGAAAAGAAACGATATCACAATTTGAACTTGGTGTTGAAAGGTTTATCCAAGGGCTTGGCAAAAAAGTATTGATTGCAAATAGCGTTGGACTGCTTTGGGAGACGATGCAAGGGGCAGACCAACTGACGGTTGCCTCTGCGTGGCTTGGAATTGTGGCATTCGCACTGCAAATTTATTTTGACTTTAGCGGATATTCGGATATGGCGATAGGGCTTGGGCATATGATGGGCTTTAATTTGCCCGAAAACTTTAGACATCCGTACGTTTCAAAAAGCGTAACGGAGTTTTGGCGACGCTGGCACATAACTCTTGGCAGTTGGTTTAGGGAATACGTGTACATTCCACTTGGTGGGAACAGAGTTGGCAAGCCGAGATTTTATTTTAACTTGCTTGTGGTGTGGTTTTTGACGGGGCTTTGGCACGGTGCAAACTGGAATTTTATCGTGTGGGGGCTTATGTTTGGGGGGCTTATGGTCGTTGAACGAACGTGGCTGTTAGACATTTTGGAACGATTACCAAAGTTGGTGTCACACATGTATTTGATATTTGTTGTGCTAATAAGCTGGGTGTTTTTTGCGATTGAAGATATTGGTCAAATAGGTGACTATTTGGGGGCGATGTTTGGGGCAAATGGATTTGTCGATAACTTTGCGTTGTATTATGTGAGAAACTACGCCGTAACTTTGGTTGTGGCTATAGTATTTGCAACGCCTATAATGAGCAATTTGGGGCAGCGTCTTAACAAAAACGTTGTATACGTATTTTATATGGGCGTGTTGGTGCTTAGCACGGCGTACCTTGTTGACTCGACGTTTAACCCGTTTTTGTATTTTAGATTTTAGGAGGTGGGGCAGGTGAAACTGGTAGTAAGCTTTATAATATACATTTCAAGTTTTTTGGTGCTACACTTTGTGATTGATGATATAGAGTTTTCAAGCCTTGAAAATCGTACGCTTGCACAAGTGGGTGATGATTTTGAAACGTATTTTGCCGACCAATTTCCATTTAGAAACACGTTTATAGCTCTAAAATCGAGTACCGAACTTGTGTTAAAAAAGACGGATAACAACGGTGTGTTTATCGGTGATGATGGATATTTTTTGGATAAGTTTGGCGAGGTAGACGAGAGTTTAATGTATAGAAATATTGACTACATTAGCAACTTTGGGCAGTCATTAAACACATATTTGCTGATTGCACCAACTTCAACGTTAATTTTGCAGGAGAAACTTCCTTTATATGCACCTACATTTGATGAGTTGCAATTTATAGATACGTATTATGAAGGCGTGGAGGGTAGCGTGACGACGGTTGATGTCGTGAACACGCTCAAAACTAACGATAGCGAATATATTTACTATAAGACCGACCACCACTGGACGACGCTGGGGGCGTATTATGCGTATGTGGAATTTTGTGAGGCGTATGGTTTGGAGGCAACGTCCCTAGGGCAGATGGATAGGCAAGTTGTGTCGGAAAGCTTTTATGGAACGCTGTTTTCTAAAGGAAACTTTGTGTTTGCAGAGCCTGACACAGTTGAGATTTTTACGCCAATCAAGCCAGAGGGCGTAACGGTTACGTATGTGCTTGATAATATCGTGACAAACTCGGTCTATGAGATGTCCCACGCAGATGAGAAAGACGTGTATAGCATATTTTTTGACAACAATCACCCGTTGGTAATCGTGGAAACCGAAGTCCAAACGGACAACAAACTTATAATATTAAAAGACTCGTATGCAAATTGTTTCATACCGTTTTTGTTGCCACACTTTAGCGAAATACACATATTAGACTTGCGATTTTTGAATATACGTATAGCAGATTATGCGAGAGAACAACAAATTGAGGACGTTTTGTTGCTATATAACACAAATAATTTCGCTGTGGAAAATAAATTTAGCCTACTTGGACAATAAATTTCAAATTAGGGCTTGAAATTTTTGGGGAGTGTGTTATAATGTAGTATCACTATATGTGGAATATGTTGTAAAAAGGAGGATATCATGGCTAAAGACAGGACAGGCTACAAACTTATTGCCCAAAACAAAAAAGCTTACTATGATTATTTTATAGATGAAACTTTTGAAGCGGGTATGGTTCTTGTTGGAACAGAAGTTAAGTCGATTAGGGCGGGTAGTGGCTCTATAAAAGAGAGTTTTATACGTATAAAAGACGGTGAAGCGTTCGTTTTTAATATGCATATCAATCCTTATGACAAAGGAAATATCTTTAATAAGGAGCCACTTCGTACAAGAAAACTTCTTCTTCACAAAAAGGAGATAAACAAACTTATTGCAAGCGTGGCAACAAAAGGTACAACTATCGTTCCACTTAAAGTATATATTAAGGGAAGTTTGGTTAAAATGGAGATAGGACTCGCAAGAGGTAAAAAACTTCATGACAAACGACACGACATAGCGAGTAAAGACGTGCGTCGCCAAAATGATAGAGATTTCAAAATAAAAAATCTCTAATCTATCCTAGTGTCCCGAATTATTCGGGGGTGCACTGGTTTCGACGGGGGTCACGTATGTTGGGGCAGCCATTCGTAGGAAGTCTACACTACGTAAAAAGAGGACATTTAAAGTAAACGCAGAAGACAATTTTGCACTAGCAGCTTAATGCTGCTTGTTTCCTACAGCTGACCCGCAGGCTGTAACGAAACACCGACACAGCGGGGAACGACTTGTGCTAAGCTTTGCCCACAAGCCGTAACTATGAAGCTACTGAAACTGTAAGCCTGTTGCTGGGCGTATGGTAGAGGGAATGTCAAAACGGTAACTATAATGGTAGAGACCACGCCTTATGGGCTTTCGGACAGGGGTTCGATTCCCCTCACCTCCATTTGGATATAAAACCCCCCTTGAACTTAGGTTTGAGGGGGGTTTTAATATAAAAAAAGAGAAATGATAGTATGTGTAAAATTTGTAAGAAATGTAATAAACCATTGAATCAATCTATTAGAATTGGAGGTTATAAATCTTGTCCTAAATGCTCGCAAATTAACGGATATCATGTATTTTATAGAGAAGAAGAATTTGGAACTTCAGACAAAAGAGAAACTCGTAATAACCCAGATGGCATTCAAAGTCATTGTACAGCTTGCAGGGGTGGAGGTAATGCACCAAAAGGAGTAAGTTGTGATGACATCATGTTGTGGCAAAATAATTTACGAGTATAATCTAATCCTTATGACCCCAAAAGTAATAGCACTACAATCACATGACGATTACACACTAACAATAACATTTGCCGATGGATTAATAAAAAAATACGATTGTACCCATTTATTGAACCACGGCATGTTTAAAATTCTTAATAGCTTACCTAAGTTTCACAGCATTATTATTGATGATTTAGGAAGTATAGGCTGGGATATTGATGATAATATTGATTCAGATGTTGTTTGGTCAAACAGAATTGACATATGCAAAGATGTACTTTATCAAGATGGAATAATAATAAACACGCAAAAAGAGTAGTGACTTATACAGTTACTACTTTTTTTGTAATTTAACAGCTTGATAATATCCCCACCACCAAGTATAATAATTCAAGAGGTGATATAAATGTATAAACTAATGGCTCACATCAACAAAGAGTTTGATGGTCAATGGATATTTATGATAAACTGTCAAAAAGATGATAACGGTAAAATTATAGGTGGCGAGGTGGTACTTAATAGTGAAAGTCGAGATAAAGTAATTCGGGAAATGGCACAATATATGCATGAAGATAGCGAAACATACATTCGTTATATAGGGGATATTCCAGAAGGGATAAGTGTAATATTATGAAACAATATAATGTTCCAATGGAATTAATGGGAAATATATT
>LNZQ01000087.1 GCA_002007315.1 Epulopiscium sp. Nele67-Bin004 | reverse complement strand
CTTATGACACCATATTAGTAGGATATTGGGTAGATAAGGGCGGACCTAATAAGGAGGCAACAAAATTTTTATCTAGCTTAAAAGGAAAACGAGTGGGCATTTTTGCAACTCTTGGAGCTTATCCTGACTCTAAGCATGGCATGGATAGTTTATTAAGAGGAGAAGATTTAGTTAAGGAAGATAACGAAGTAATAGGTAAATTTGCATGTCAGGGTGCTGTTAATCCTAAATTCTTAGCATTATTTCAGTCGTTAACATCTCCAGATGAAACAGATACGTCTATAGCTGGTAAATTAAAAGGACAATTTGCAAATGCCGACTTTGTAAAAAATCATGCTATGACCCCTGAAAGAATAAAGCGTTATGAAATAGCAAAAAATCATCCTGATAAAATGGACATAAGATATGCCGCAAATTTATTTAAAGAACGACTGTAGCTTATAGTTCCCGACGCTTAGTAATTCATAAAAAACTGCCCCAAAAGTATTTAGGGCAGTTTTTTACTTTACAATTAACTTAATGAATGAATAAATAATCCGCTTCTTAATTTTGGCTCAAACCATGTTGATTTTGGAGAGCCCAACACTTCTTTTGGCAAAATTTGTCCAAACGCCACAACAACTATTAAGTCAGGTTCAATTTGTTTTAGTTTGTTATAAAACTCCTCGTCCCCTCTAACTCGTTGTGGCTGGCTAACTTCTATATTATACTCAAGTGCAAGCTCTTTAACTGGTGGCATCGTAAGTTTTTTACCTCTGTTTTTTGGTCTATCAGGTTGTGTTACAACAAGTGCCACATCAAATTTTTCATCTATAAGCATTTGTAGCGTTGGTACTGCAAAATCAGGTGTTCCCATAAATACAACTTTCATAAATTATTCCTCGTTTTCCTCATCTTCTGTATCTTCATACAAACTTCCTTCAACTAGCTCAACAAACAATTTGCCGTCTAAATGGTCATTTTCATGACATACTGCACGTGCAAAAAGTTCTTCAACTTCTATTTCAAAAAATTCACCGTTTCTATCTTGTGCTCTAACTTTTACTGTGAATGGGCGTGTCACTTTTCCGTAACGTCTTGGCACACTTAAACAGCCTTCATCGCCACATTGCTCTCCCGATGTTTCCAAAATTTCAGGATTAACAAACTCAACCAATCCTTCTCCAACATCAATAATAAATATTCTTTTTAATGTTCCAACTTGTGGTGCTGCAAGCCCTACGCCATTTGCTGCATGCATAGTTTCTGCCATATCATCAAGTAATATTTTTAGTGGTGCAGTAAAGTTTTTTACTGGCTTAGATATCTTTTTAAGTATTGGGTCATCATCTGTTCTAATTGTTCTAATCGCCATAGTTATCTCCTTATTATCTATATCATGTTTCGTGGGTCTATATCCCACCCTATTTTTATAAAATTTGTGCATTCTTTTTCTGCAAACTTATCTATACAATATCTACCAAATAACAATAAAATTTCACGCCTAGTTCCAACTATCATTATTTTCCATCTATATTCATCAGCTATTTTTCCTATTGTAGCTTGTACAGGACCGATAATTCTAAACAATTTTTTACGATTGTATACTTTATAATAATCGGCAAGATGGTTAGCTTTTTGAATGACTGTATTTTCATTATTGCCAGAAATCAAAACATTAAACAAGTAATTGTATGGTGGATATCCATTTAATTCTCTTGCTTCAAGCTCACGTTCATAAAATTGATGTTGTCTATCAAATTTTACGTCTTGTATAACTTCATGTTCGGGGCTATACGTTTGGATAATTACAGTTCCAGCGTCTTTCCCACGTCCCGCTCTCCCAAGCGTCTGTGTAAGCAATTGATATGTGCGTTCATTCGCCCGAAAGTCTGGCATAAACAAAGAATTGTCTGCCGAAATTATCCCAACAAGTGTCACGCTACTAAAGTCATGCCCTTTTGCAATCATTTGTGTACCAACTAATACATTAATTTGTTTTGACCTAAATGCCTCCAATATATTATTATGCCCTTCTTTTGAAGATGTAGTATCAAAATCCATTCGACCTATACCAAATTTACTAAAATATCGGTTCAAATATTCTTCAAGCTTTTGTGTTCCATTGCCAAAAAATCGTATATGTTTGCTTCCGCATGTTGGGCACAAAACGGGTACGCCTTGTTGTGCCAAGCAGTGATGACAAATAAGCTTTTGCCCTTTTTGATGATACGTCATAGGTAAATCACATCTACCACAATTTATTACAAATCCGCAACTTCTACAACTTATAAATGTTGAATGTCCTCGTCTATTTAACAATAACATTACTTGTTTGCCAGATGTCAACACTTGCTCTATCGCTTGGTGCAACTGTTTACTAATAACTTGGTTGTTGCCCCCTTTAAGTTCAAGTCGCATATCAACAAGCTCAATGTTTGGCTTGCTCGCATCACCTGCACGGCTCAAAATTTTTACGTGTGCAATTTCGCTAATTTTGGCTTTGTAGTACGTTTCCATACTAGGTGTTGCAGACGCAAGTATAACTTTGCCTCCTTGTATATCCATACGCTTTGTAGCAACTTCAATTGCATTGTATTTTGGGTGTTGATTTTCAGATTTGTAACTGCCGTCGTGCTCCTCATCAACAACGATAAGACCTAAATTTTGAAACGGCATAAACACTGCACTTCTAGGACCTATCACAACTTGAATTTCTCCACTTTGAGCTTTCATATATATTATTTTACGTTCTTTTGGAGTCATTTTGCTATGGGTTAG
>LNZQ01000086.1 GCA_002007315.1 Epulopiscium sp. Nele67-Bin004 | reverse complement strand
AGGACGTTATTGTGTACCTATAAAAATTGAACATAAAAACACATTCAAAGGAATAGTTCATGACCAATCACGAGCAGGAGCAACTGTATTTATAGAACCGTCTATCGTTGTTGAGATGAACAACCAAATTAGAATTTTGATGGCGAAAGAGGAAGAAGAAATTGAAGTTATATTGTCGATGTTTAGTGATAAAATAGCTGAAATTACTGAAGAACTTAAAATTACATTTAAAGCTGTATGTAATATTGATGTAATTTTTGCAAAGTCCGAATTTGCACTAAAAATTAATGCACGTGCCCCAAAACTTAATGAAAAAGGCTACGTTAATATAAAGGGAGGACGACACCCGTTATTAGATCCGAAAAATGTTGTCCCTATAGATGTTTATGTTGGTGGTGAAGATTTTACGACGCTGTTAATTACAGGGCCAAACACGGGCGGAAAAACAGTTACACTAAAAACTGTAGGACTGTTTACGATTATGGCACAATGTGGGCTACAAATTCCCGCAAAAGAAGGTAGTGAGCTTGCTATTTTTGATGATATATTTGCGGGGCTTGGCGACCAACAAAGTATTGAGCAAAGTCTAAGTACGTTTTCGGCACACATGAAAAATATAGTTGAAATATTGACTGATATGACGACAAATTCGCTTGTTTTGCTTGATGAAGTTGGTTCGGGTACAGACCCGATAGAAGGTGCAGCTCTTGCGATGTCTATACTTGAACATCTTAGGAAGCAAAAAATTTGTACAGTTGCAACAACGCATTATAGCGAGCTTAAACTATATGCTTTATCAACTGATGGTGTTGAAAACGCAGGTTGTGAGTTTGATATAAAGTCGTTACGCCCAACATATCGCCTAATTATTGGTGTACCAGGAAAAAGTAACGCTTTTGCTATTTCAAAGCAACTGGGATTTCCGTCACATCTAATTGACGATGCAAAAGTATTCCTAGAAAAAGAAAACGTTAAAATGGAAGACATTTTAGTTGAACTTGAGTATAGCAAACGAACAGCACAAATTGAGCAACAAAAAGCAGAAGAATTTAGAAAAGAAACCGAGACTCTAAAAGAAGAAATTAAAACACAACGTCAAAAGCTTGAACAATCCAGACAAAAAATATTAAAACGTGCGGAAACAAAAGCACAAGAGTTGCTTCGTAACGTTGAAATTGAAGCTGATCAAGTATTAAAAGAAGTTAGGCAAGCGGCAAGAAAGGCACAAGTTGTAATTGACGAAACTAGTTTGCAAACAGCAAAAGAAAACGTTAAAAATACAATAGGTGAGCAATCGGATAACTTGCGTAAGAAGATAGGTAATACCAAGAAAAATAAAGCTATAAAAGATTTAAAAATTGGCGAAGAAGTTAAAGTAATTTCGTATTCACAGCAAGGTACAGTAATTTCGCTACCTGATGCAAAAGGTAATCTAAAAGTGCAACTAGGAATTTTACCACTTACTGTGAATATAACCGATGTGGAACGGGTATCCTCTAAAGCAGAGCAACCAAAAAAGAAAATTAAGTCTAAAGCGGTGTCACGAATGAGCAAGGCATCAAGTATTAGACCAGAAATAGATTTACGAGGAATGATGGTAGATGAGGCGATTACTGCAACAGATAAATATTTAGATGATGCATATTTATCTGGTCTATCACAAGTTACAATTATTCATGGAAAAGGTACAGGTGCACTACGAGAAGCAATTACTCAAATGTTAAGAAAACATCCACATGTAGTTTCATCGAGACTGGGCAAATATGGCGAAGGCGAAAATGGTGTTACTGTCGCTACAATAAAACAATAAACTAAGGGGGAAACAAACAATGAATAAGGCGAAGGTATTAATAGTTGATGACGATCAAAATATATCAGAACTAATAGAGCTATATTTACAAAAAGAAGGATATGATACAACACAGGCGTTTACAGGGAGAGAAGGGGTTGAACTGTTTTCAACTTATGCTCCAGATTTAGTGTTGTTAGATATAATGTTGCCAGAAATGGACGGATATGACGTTTGTAAAGAAATTAGAAAAATGAGTAAAGCACCTATCATTATGTTAACTGCAAAAGGAGATGTGTTTGATAGAGTGTTGGGGCTTGAACTTGGGGCAGATGATTACTTGATTAAGCCGTTTGACCCACGAGAGCTTATAGCGCGTGTTAAAGCTGTTCTTAGACGAGTAACAACAGAGTCAACAGTAGTGACATCAAAAAATTGTATTGTACTAGATGGTTTAGTTGTTGATAAGTCAAATTACTCGGTAACATTTAATGGAGATATTATAGAGCTACCTCCAAAAGAACTAGAAATTTTATACTTTTTAGCAAGTAATCCAAGACAAGTATTTACAAGAGAACAACTTTTGGACAAAATATGGGGCTATGACTTTATAGGGGATACACGTACAGTTGATGTGCACATTAAAAGATTGAGAGATAAGTTTGAGGGTGAACATGCATGGGGTATAAAAACCGTTTGGGGAGTAGGTTACAAATTCGAAAAATAAGACCAGTGTTTACTACTATTTTTAGTAGATTAGTAGTTGTGTATTTAGGGATATTTGCTACAGTGTTAGGGCTATTTTATTTAGTTTTTACTTCTCAATTTAGGTCATATTATATACACCTTACTCAAGACACTATGGTTAATCATGCACAATTAATAGAAGAAGAATTTAAATCGTTAGAACATCTAACAAATAGTCCGACAGAAGTACTAGAAAAAATAATATTTAAAATGCAAGTAATAGATAGTTATTGGGACACAAGCATCTGGATTGTTGATAAAGGTCATAATATATTGATAATATCAGATGACCCAGATAGTCAAGTTGATGAAATTTCTTTTGAGATTATAAATGAAGTTTTTGAAGGGAACATAGTTAGAACGGAATCAGTTTTTTATGAGTATTTTGATGTGCCTGTTCTAACGATTGGGTACCCAATAATCATATACAATAGTATAGAATATGCTTTGTTTTTGCATAGTCCAATGCCAGCAATTGCAACTATTGTAAGTGATATAAATTTGTTAACTATACAAATTATGTTTGGTATAGGAATTTTATTGTTTATAGTAGTATACATTGTTTCAAGAGAGCTTAGTGGTCCTTTAGTGGCTATGAATAATACAGCAAAAAAAATAGCACGTGGAGAACTTGATAAACGAGTAGATATTAATGCAAAAGATGAACTTGGTCAGCTTGCCGATTCATTAAATCATATGGTTGGTGAGCTTGAAAAAATGGATATTAAGAGACGTACCTTTGTTGCAAATGTGTCACATGATATGCGTTCTCCACTTACCTCAATACAAGGTTTTATAACAGCTATTTTGGACGGTACAATTCCGCCTCAAAAACAAGACAAATATTTAGAAATAGTTTTAGGCGAAACCCGAAGAATGATAAAGATGACAAATGATATTTTGGAACTTGGGAATTTGGAAGAAAGTACATTTCCTATGATAAAACGTGCATTTGATATGCATGCTTTAATTAGAGCAGTGTTGGCACATTTTGAGATGAGAATAGTGGAAAAAAACATAACCTTGAATTTAATTTTGGAAGAAAAAGAGCAGGAAGTGTCTGCTGATACTGATAAAATAATTAGGGTTATACAAAATTTGCTTGATAATGCTATAAAGTTCGTAAACCCTGGTGGAACTGTAGAAATTGAAACTGTAACTCAAAACAATAAGCTATGGGTGTACTTTAGAAATTCAGGAAAAAATATTTCTCCAGATGAACTAACAAAAATTTGGGATAGATTTTATAAAACTGATACATCAAGAGGACAAGATAAAAACGGACTTGGTATAGGGCTTGTAATTGTTAAAGAAATTGTTAAGCAACACAAAGAAGAAATAATTGTTTCTTCAGACGAAGGAGAAATGACACAATTTGGTTTTTCTATCGAAAGAGTAAGAAGAAGTAAACTCAAAATGTTAGATAAATAGAATGTAGAGAGGTTATTAATGAAAAAAGTTATTATTAGTGTTTTAATACTTATTATAGTGGGGCTACCTACAATACTATTTACGTATATAGAAACATCATATCCTATACAAATATATTTTGATAATTTGTATGGCGTTGAAAGCAGAATATTTTACGGCGATATGTTAGGTAGAACTCAAAACTCAACCGCTGTTATTTTGCCTGTTATAACTAGTGTTGATGTGCCAGAAATAGCGAAAGAAGTAGGGGAAAGCGTTGTTTCGATAACTAGCAATATGCCAGCATATTTTTTTCAATCAACAGCATCTAACCTAGGGTCAGGCGTAATATTTGAAAAAGATAACAACTATGTATATATAGTTACAAATGCCCATGTAATAGAGGGGGCAGCAACGCTTATTGTAAATATGGCGGATAATAAGTATAGAGCACAAATTGTAGGCTTTGATAGCATTTCGGATATTGCTGTTATTGCAATTCCTCTTATTGAAATTCCAGATTATATAGAACATTCAATAAAAGTTGCTACATTTGCAGATGTTACAAATCTAAAAGTTGGTGATATTGCAATTGCTATAGGTAGCCCTCTTGACCAAGAATATTATAACACTGTAACCGTTGGGGTTGTTAGTGCTATTGACCGTGAAATGTATACGGCGTCCAAAAATGTTAACTTTATTCAAACAGACGCTGCGATAAATCCTGGAAATAGTGGTGGGGCACTTGTTGGACCAACAGGTGAAATCATAGGTATAAATACAGCAAAATTAACAAGTCAAGATGTTGAGGGTATCGGATTTGCTATCCCGTCCAATGATATGTTGCCTATCGCCTATGAACTGCTTGCAAATGGAGTAGTAAGACGAGCAGGACTTCAACTTGAAACCGAAACAGTATATAGGCAAGTTAATGGATATACAAAAATACCTATAGGTGTTAGAGTAAACAAAGTTCACCCAAACACCAATGCCTCAAAAGCAGGATTACAATCAGGTGATATAATAGTTATGATTAATGACAAAGAAATTTATACGGCACAAGACATGCAATGTTATTTGTATGAATATAGTGCAGGTGATATTGTTGAGATGTATATATACAGAGATGATAGCATACTATTTTTTGAAGTTCAATTAGAGAATATCACATCATAAAGCTAGTCAAAATGACTAGCTTTTTTTGTACCTAAATAAAATCTTTGTTGTAATTATGCAATATCCTTGTTATAATCTATGTTAGATAAATAATGTTTAGGGGGAACGACGATGAAAAAAGCAGTCGGATTAATGACTTTATGTGCTACTATGGCAATTAGTAACCAAGTTTATGGAACAGAGGCAGAGTGGTTAGCACAAGTAGGAATGTTAAAAGGCCAAATGACGCATTCTAAAACAGTTACAATTAGTGACAAAATAGTAAATGCATATACTTATGCAGGGGTAGACTATTTATATGTCGACAATATGAATTCAATTTCTACAATTGATGATGTACCAGTAGTATTCCCACCAAATCTAAGTTTTGAATTTGTTGACAAAACTATTAAAATAGGAAATTTAGAAACATATTATCTTCAAGGTAATGGTGGAAATTATATACCACTTACAGCGTTCTCAAGTTTGTGTAGCATAACGCTTGATGGCACAAACTATATTTTAGATGGAACAACAGATACATTAACAAATGTGTTAGATGTTACAAATTCAGGCATAACAAATTTACAAGATGATTCAGTAACTATTAAATTTGCAACTGATGACAATTTATCTCAAATGTGGTACATTCCCAATTTAAATGGTGGTACAACGTATGAAGATGCAGATACTCCGTATATTTTAGAAGTTTCATTAAATGGGCAAGTTATATATAAAATTAACGAAACTTATTTGGAGCAGCGAAACCAAATATATGACTTAAATGCTAGCTACATACAAGAAGGACTTGATAAACTTGAGGAAGCACGATTAGCCGCACTAGATACGGATTTATTTCCAGCATCTATAATAAATGCAACGATGAAATATGCAACTAATGGATTGTCAGCAGGGCAAGCAGTTGTAGTTGAACGAGCTCAAAGTGGCGAGAAATATTATGTTAATGCTGGAAATGGGACTGTAACTGTGCCTTGGGACAGCGTAAGTGTGCCAGCGAACCCAGCAGTTCAACAGACGAGAGCTACAACAGAAGAAATTGAGGCATATATAAATGCCCAAGGTATCACAAGTAAAACAAATTATTTGGTATGGACAGATTTGTATCGACAAAGAACTTACGTTTTTGAAAAGAAAGATGGTTGGTGGACTCTATATAAAGATTTGTTGTGTTCAACAGGAAAAAATACTACACCAACACCTCGTGGAACATTTGAGCTTACGGCTTATGTACCATATTTTGGTGTGAGCAAAGGATATATGTGCAAAAATGCTGTACAATTCTCGGGAGATTATTTGTTCCATTCAGTAATGTTTGACTCAACAGGTTCATATTTATTAGAAGGAACAGGTGTATTAGGAACACGTGCATCATCAGGTTGTATAAGATTTTCTCCTGATGAAAGTGAGTGGTTCTACAAAAATATGCCACTTGGTACAAAAGTTTGGATTAATTAACTAGGGATACAAAGGGATATTAGTTCAAATACTAAAAATAAAACTTAGGAGGACACTATGTCTGAAAATAATTTGAAAAAAGAGTACAACTTAGCTTGGGAAAGTTTTGATGACAACGACAAAGAAAAAATGTTTGCTTACGGTGAGCGTTATAGAAAATTTATTTCTGATAACAAAACTGAAAGAGAATGTGTCGTTTCTCTAATTGAAACTGCGAAGCAACATGGTTACAAAGATATAAACGAAGTTGAGTCACTTAAAGCTGGTGACAAAGTTTATGCTAACTATTGTAACAAAACGTTAATTATGTATTGCATAGGTCAAGAAGATATTACAAAAGGTATGAATTTGCTTGGAGCACATTTGGATTCACCAAGACTTGACCTAAAGCCAAATCCATTGTATGAAGATAGCAATTTTGCAATGTTTAAAACTCATTATTACGGTGGAGTTAAAAAATATCAATGGGTAGCTTTACCGCTTGCAATACATGGAGTTGTTGCAAAACAAGACGGTTCAGTTGTTAACATAGTTATTGGTGAAGATATGAATGACCCTGTTGTAGGTATTTCTGATTTGCTTATTCACCTTGCGTCAAAACAGATGACAAAAAAAGCATCAGAACTTATTGAAGGGGAAGGGCTTAACGTTTGCCTAGGGACATTACCTCTTGATGGTGAAGAAAAAGACAAAGTTAAGGCAAATATATTACAGTTGTTAAATGAAAAGTATGGTATAGATGAAGAAGACTTTGTTTCGGCTGAAATTCAAATTGTGCCAGCAGGTCCAGCGCGTGACTATGGATTAGACCGTAGCATGGTTATTGGATATGGTCAAGATGACAGAGTTTGTACGTATGCATCGTTTGAGGCACAACTTGAAGTTGAAAATCCTACAAGAACGACTTGTAGCGTATTTGTTGATAAAGAAGAAATCGGAAGCGTTGGGGCATCTGGCATGCACTCGAAGTTTTTTGAAAACACAGTTGCAGAAGTTATAGCATTAGTTGGTGACTATTCAGATTTAAAACTTCGCCGTGTACTTGCAAATTCTCAAATGTTGTCGTCAGATGTGACAGCAGGGCACGACCCAAATTTCCCAGATGTGCTTGAAAAACATAATGCTGCACACTTTGGTAAAGGTGTTGTGTTTATGAGATATACAGGGACTAGAGGAAAATCTGGTTCAAATGAATCAAATGCTGAATTTGTGGCAAAACTTAGAAAGATGATGTCAGACAACAATGTTGTGTGGCAAACAGGCGAACTTGGAAAAATTGACCTTGGTGGCGGTGGAACTATCGCTTATATCCTTGCACAATATGGCATGGATGTGATAGACTGTGGTGTACCTGTGCATAGCATGCATGCACCTTGGG
>LNZQ01000085.1 GCA_002007315.1 Epulopiscium sp. Nele67-Bin004 | reverse complement strand
CCTACTCCCGAACCTGAACCAGAGCCACTACCTGATCCTAAACCATTTGAACCAAAAGAAGAACCTATACCAAGACCTTTCCCTACAACAGATCCTACTACTGAAAAACCACAAACTCTTGACGAGCCATATTTTATTGAAGTGAAAAATAATACTGTCAAGATTTCCGAACAAACTCAGGGCGAAATTTACTATTCTATAAACGATCCTAGAGCTACAGTATACTTAGATATAGGCGATAATATTTCAAAAGTATCTAACTTACAACTTTATACAACAAGCCAGCAAATAACTTTAAGTAAAGATGCAACTTTAACTGCAATTGCGGTTACAGTCGAAAATGATATTATAGTCGCAATGTCAACAGTTGCACATTATGTATACACTAGTTCAACGCTAACAGGGTATGAAGAAGCTGTATTAGACCTTGTTAATGAAGCTCGTGTCATTGCAAACGAAGTTGCCGAAAACGGCATAACAAATAGACAACCATTAACACTTGACAACGACTTGTCATTTATCGCTACAATTAAAGCTAATGATATGGCAATATATGATGATTTTACAAGATATACAGAAACATATGGAGGTGACATAGCTACATTATTACAATATTTTGATGTGTCATATAGTACTGATGGTCT
The DNA here is from genome assembly GCA_002007315.1 of Epulopiscium sp. Nele67-Bin004. Next base: position 9,241 of record LNZQ01000085.1, on the reverse strand, counting down.
TGATATTGGACGAAACCATTCAAGCCCCGAATCAGTTGTTACCGCTTGGCTTAATAATGCTGATAATAGAGCTCACATTTTGTCAACTAGCTATACAAAAATCGGGGTTGGAGTTAGTTATATTTCTAGTACACCATATTGGGTTCAAATTTTTACTAACTAGGTACATTTTAAGTTCCATAGACTTCACAACTCATCTAAATATACAAAACAAGCCATCTTTAGTATTTAAGATGGCTTATCTATTTATTTTGTATCAATATCTATTCCTTTTAATCTTGTTAGCCATTTTGTAATTATTCCTTTAAGAAATTTAAAATCTCTTATATTATGCCTAACGTTCCCCTTGCAACATGCGATTTTTCACCTCACCCAAACTTGGCATAGCTTTTATCGCCCCAAACTTTTCAACACACAAACTAGCAACAGCATTTCCAAATTTAGCATATTCACACAGTTTATCTATCGTCAAATTGTCACTATCGTTGTAAATACAATACAAAAATCCACCCCAAAAAGCATCTCCAGCCCCTGTTGTGTCGGCAACAACATCAGCAACAAAACCTTCCACAATGTTTGTTTCACCATCAACTCCAACCAATGCACCTTTTTCACCAAGCGTTATAACGACTATTTTTATCCCTTGCATCATCAATATTTTGCAAGCTTTATAAATATCCGTTTCGCCCGTCATCAGTTCGCATTCTTCTTCAGATATCTTTATCATATCAACGTATGGCAACGGCTTTCGCATCTGCTCAATTGCCGCTTCTTTTGACTCCCACAGCAACTCACGATAATTTGGGTCATACGATATCAAAGCGTATTTTTTAGCAGTTTTAATAGCCTCGTAAGTTGCTTCTCTTGATGGCTCATGTGTTAGAGAAAGTGACCCAAAGTGAAATATTTTAGCTTGTTGTAATAAACTAGTAGAAATTTCTTTTTTAGTAAGCATCGTGTCTGCCCCTGGTTTTCTAGCAAATGAAAAGTCACGTTCCCCTGTTTCCGATAACGTAACAAATGCTAAAGTGGTAAAATAATTTTTGTCCACAACTAAGCCCGTCACATCAATTTGTGCATCTATTAATGTGTCTTTCAAAAAACGACCTTGCATGTCGTCCCCAACTTTCCCGATAAAAGCAGTCTGCACACCAAGTTTTGAAATACAAGCGAGCACATTTGCGGGTGCTCCCCCTGCATTTTGTTCAAATAAATCCATACCTGCTTCAGACTTCCCCATCGAAGTATAATCAATCAAAATTTCTCCTAAAGCCGTAATCATAAATTAACCTCCATCTCTCATGGCACTTAGTGCTGATAATTTCATTGCTCGTCTAGCTGGAAAATATCCAGATATAAGCCCAATCAAAGTTGAAAATGCAAAAGATGATGACGCAAGCCATATCGGAATTATTGAGATTTTCCCAACTTTCTGTGACAGCATTACCTTTTTCCCAATCAAATTCCCCAACATATATTTCAAGTTTATCACCAAAAGAAATATCAAGTTCTTGCCTATTGTTCCAATCATATTCTTTGCCTATGCGATTAAACTCATACAATAAAGAACGTCCCATAGCAATAACTTCACTGTCGTTATTTTTAAAATCTCGCCCTTCATCAACTGTGTATCCAACTATAGCCATTTATTCTGCAGATAGCCCCACTAAGTTTACAGACCACACTGTACGAGATTTTCCGTATTGCAAATAAGCATAGATTTTACGCTCTGGAATGACCCTTTCAACTCCGGGTATAGCTGAAATTATACCTATACCTTCCTCATCTAAGTCTAGTTCACTACTATTGGTAAAATCAGATACATCAATAATCGTTAGTTGTCCCATACTTTCAATTTGGGCACGAAAATTTTCGTCCATTGCAATTCCAACCGATAACATCATTATAATAGAAATCGAGCCAATTACAACCCCCAAAATAGTTAAAAATGTACGAAGTTTACGCCGCTACAAGCTTCGCACACTCATAGCCAATAAATCATTAATCTTCATCATCAAAGTCCATTTCTATTTTTGCTTTGCGTCTTTTTTTGAGAACAAGTCCAGCTACAAGCGTCTGCAACTTCAAGTTTTGTCGTTTGCTCAACAGGTATGCCCAAATATTCAGTTGCTGTTATTTCATTGCCATCTGCGTCTTCATATTCCATCACCATTGAAATTTCGTACGTTTTTGGGTCAGCACTTGGAATAGTTTTAGCTCGCTTATCCCGCTCGGCTTTTGGCACGCCTTGAAACACGAGAGGCAACGCAACGTTTTTTAATACTGTTAGAGCTAGTAACAAGTTGTATGACTGAAACACACACCCAATATATTTTTGTCTAAATATAGCGAGTTGTTCTTCAGTAAGCTTTTCAATGTGTTTTTTCTTAATTATGATGTTGCCTTTTGTTGGCTTTTCAAGTCCTGCTAACATATTTAACAGTGTTGATTTTCCTGAACCAGACGTTCCAAACAAAAAAAGACCCGCTTAAATAACAGGTCTAATCTATAGCTCTCTTTTTTACAGCTTACATTTACAACTAATGTTACTCACCACTAGTTTTAAAATACATGTTACGTCAAGCATTTTTGTATCAAATTCCCAATCGGATTTTGAGGTGTGTTGTTGCATAAGTTTTTGCAAAGCTAATATTTTTTCTTCTTTGTTGTCAACAATTGAAATCTCTCCATTACCTATTACACTTTTAAAATTGGTGGAATAATCACAGGCAACTTCGCCAGTTTGAAGCTGTTGTCCGCAGTCCATCTCAAAGCCGACATTTGGTTTTTTCTTTGCAAGGTCAATTTTTCTACCTGTCATAGCAGAGTGAAAATACAATGTAATGACATCGCTATCTACTGTATATCCAAAACTTAATGGAACAATATAAACTTGCCCCTCATCAATAAAACCTACTCTACAACAATTGCATTCATCAATAACTTTATAAATTTCGTTAATATTAGTAACTTCTCTGTCTTTTCTTCTCATAACAATTCCTCCAACTGTTTTTTTAATCTATTATCCTAAACTAAATATTTGCTTACCTCAATATCTACTAACCTTTTTAAGTGTGCAAAATTAACCGTTTGTTCCATCAAGCTTAGCAAAAATATAATACTCTCCCTTTGTTATTCCTTCAACATTATCTGTGCCTAGTCTTTCAATATGTTAATATTTTCTAAATTCCATACATTCACCTCTATTTATATACATACTAACTATTTTAGCTGATATGGCTTTAAAAATCAAATACAATTTGTAGATATAATATAAATAATTTAATCAATCTATACGCATATTATTTGACATTATTTTTCCAAAGGAGTATACTAAAATTAAGAAATTTGTCTAAAATCAAAGGAGTGTTGTAATGGGGAAATTTTTTAGTGATGAAGTAGAACAGGCATTAGAATATATATATTATGGAATGGCAAAAGACGGTACAAATATAAACAAAGCATTTGATGTGCTTTGTTTTGCAGCTGATAAATATGATGCTGACGCCTGCTTTTTGCTTGCTAGATGTTATTCTGGACCATCGTTTATGTGGGAGGGATTTGGCATTGAAGCAAAAGAAGTTGCAAACGAACTATATAAAGAAGCAATATTAGGGGGTAGCAGCATTGGTCTTATAGGCGGTATACGTATGGTTGGTCTTATGGAAGATCCCGAACTTAAACCTTATATGGAACAATCTGTTCTAAAAAAAGCCTATGATGAAGTGTATCAAATGGCAGATTCTGGCGAGCCATTTTGCCAATTTCTTGTCGGAAACTCTATGTACTGGAACGATATTTTTAAAATAAACGGTATAAGTACAAATGATTCAAATTTTCCTCACTTATACCAACAGTATAAACTTGAGTCTATGGAGTGGTTTAAACGTGCTTTTGAAGGTGGTGTTCATGTTGCAGGTCATAACTTAATTTCTATTTATGAACGTGGCGAGCCAGGTTGCGTTGAAATAGACCTTGAAAAAAAAGCTGAAATTATAAAATATGGTTCAGAAATACTTAAAAACGCTGATAGTATGTATGATTATTACGATACTATTAGACAAGGTGGCGATGAAGAAGCTGCATATGCCCACGCACTTAGAGGTCTTGAACTTGGCGATAAGCGTTGTTATTATAGGCTTGGTTGGTCACATATGTTTGGGATTGGTACAAAAAAAGATTATGCCGCAGCGTTTGAATACTTAGATAACGCACTTGCTTTTGTATACGAGCGTCGTACAGGCTCTATATTTTCCCTAATTGGAGAAATATATTATTTTGGTGGAAATGGAATTGAACAAGATTTGAAAAAAGCAGCACAATATTTTGAAATTGCTCACAATATCGGCTGTAGAGAAAATGATGATTATTATGCATGGTTACTTATTCAAGGTGAAGCTGGAGAGTTTGAACCTATTAAATTAATTTCGCTTATTGAAGGATTTTTGAGCGAGCATAGAAAACCAACAAATACTAGTAATCTTGCACAAGGATTTATGTATCTTGATGCAATTGGTTATCGTGAAAATATTGATAGAGGAATACAATTTCTAAAAAAAGCAAACTGTGAAATATCTCAAGCAAAAATGGCCGAATACAAAAGAAATATCTTTGGAAAATGGAAACGTAAATAGGGGGTGACTCCTATTTTTTTTTGGCTTAACAATAATTTAACTTGCATATAACGTAAGTTTAATACAAATAATATACACTAAATAAAATAAAAAATTTTGGAGGAATATTTAAATGGGAAAATTTAGAAAAGTACTTGCAATTCTAACTTTATCAACGTTAGCCGTAGGTTGCTCTAGTGGAACAGCGTCAACAGACACTGTGGAAGCAATTAACTTAAACAACTTATCGCTATCAGAAATCGAAACTCAAGCTAAAGCAGAAGGGTTTATTTCATCTGTTGGTATGCCTGACAGCTGGGCAAACTGGGGCGAAACTTGGCAAGATATCGAAAACATTTACGGCATCGGTCACTCTGACACTGATATGTCTAGTGCAGAAGAAATCGCAAAAATGGAAGCCGAAAAAAACAACCCAACAGTTGATATTGGAGACGTTGGTATTTCATTTGGGCCAGTGGCACTTAACCGTGGCGTAACTCAACCATACAAAACTTCATATTGGAACGACATTCCAGACTGGGCAAAAGATGACGAAGGTCACTGGATTGTTGGATACACAGGAACTATGGCAATTATTACAGACAAAACAAAAGTTGATGACTTGCCAAAAACTTGGGACGATTTGAAAAACGGCGACTATAAAATTTCACCTGGTGATGTAACAACTGCTACACAATCACAAAACGCTGTACTGTCAGCGGCATATGCATACGGTGGTGATGAAACAAACTTACAACCAGGTATAGACTTCTTTGCTGAAATTGCTAAAGAAGGTAGATTATCACTTGGTGAAGTTAATATTGCTAACCTTGAAAAAGGTGAAATTGAAGTTGCATTTTTATGGGACTTTAATGCTCTAAACTATAAAGATCAAATTGATCCTGATAGATTTGATGTAACAATTTTGGACGAAGCTGCAGTTATAAGTGGTTATGCAACTATTATCAATAAATATGCACCAAATCCACACGCTGCCGCTCTTGCAAGAGAATATATTTTATCTGATGAGGGACAAATCAACTTAGCTCGTGGATATGCAAAACCTATAAGAGACGTTGAACTTCCTGCAGATGTTGCCGACAAACTTCTTGATAGCTCTGAATATGTTAACGTTATTCCAGTTAATGATTTTGATGCTTGGGAAGCAAGTGCAGCAGAACTTCCATCAAAATGGCAACAAGAGGTTTTATTATATGCTTACTAAAACAGTAGTAGTTATCTTAGATGGGCTTAGCTTAAACAGTGCTAAGTCCCACATGGGATACTTAAATCATCTAGTAGAAAAAAATATATTTCAATTTAGAACTGTTAAGTCTGAACTGCCAAGTATGTCAAGACCTTTGTACGAAACTATTTTGACTGGTGTTGCACCGTTTGAAAGTGGCATAACTAACAACGGTATTAGTAGAAAATCACTAAATCAAAGTATATTTCACTTAGTTAAACAGGCAGAGGGCGTGTCTTGTGCAGCTGCATATCATTGGATAAGCGAGCTATACAACAGCTCACCATTTGATTATATGACAGACACTTTTCAAGATAACACGGACAACCCTATTCAATACGGTAGATTTTATTTTGAAGACAGCTATCCAGACAATCACTTGTTTTTGGACGCACAACATTTGCTTTGCAGATACAACCCAGACTTTTTATACATTCACCCAATGAATATAGATGAGGCAGGTCATAATTTTGGTGAAAACAGTGAGCAACATATAAAAAAGGTAATCGAAAACGATGTAATCCTATCTAATTTTATACCACAGTGGATACAACTTGGATACAATATCATCGTAACTAGTGACCACGGTATGACAGAACATAAAATGCACGGTGGGACAAGCGACCTTGAAAGGTTTGTGCCATTATTTTATTATGACCCAAACGGTGTCATCAATTTGCCAAACGAGGTTATCCCTCAACTAAAAGTTGCTCCAATTATATGTAAACTTCTAAATGTGACACCATCAGACAAAATGGAGGACTTATAATGAAAGAAAAACAAGTAGCATTTTTAGGATTAATTCCTTTTATAGTTATGATAGTTGGTTTTTTGCTTGGACCATATTTATCTATGATAATGTTAAGCTTCCAAGAAACAGGCGGGGGTGGTTTCACATTTCAACAATATCAAGATATATTTAATAATCCATACTATGTGCAATCTTTCACCAACAGTATAACTATTTCGCTATACTCTAGCAGTATCGCTATCGTGTTGTGTGTAATTACAGCATATGGCATCACAAAATTGCCTCAAAATATGCAACAACTAGTAATCAATTTATCAAATATTACTAACAACTTTTCGGGAGTTCCACTAGCATTTGCATTTATTATTATGCTTGGAAACAGTGGGATATTCGTTCTTATAGGAAAATTGTATGATATTGATTTTCTTGCATCGTTTAATTTGTATAGTTTCAACGGTTTGCTTGCTATGTATACGTATTTCCAAATACCACTAGGCATAATGTTGCTATACCCTACTTTGCAAGGTGTCCGTGACGAACACAAACACGCAGCAAGCGTTTTGGGTGCAACAAATACGGACTTTTGGAAACACGTAGGTATACCAGTTGTTCTCCCTGGGGTTGCAGGTGTGTTTAGTATTTTGTTTGCAAACTCAATGGGTGCATACGCAAGTACATTCGCCCTTGTTGGAAGTAACTACAACTTGCTAACGATACAAATTGGTGCATTTATAACAGGTGACGTTTTTGCAAGAACTGAACTTGCTAGTGCAATGGCTGTGTTGTTGTCTATCATTTTGATATTTACACTGCTATTTAACGACTTTATGATGAGAAAACTTAGAAAGGGGATATAAATGAGATATAAAATTTGGGTAACTTTTGTATTGGCGTGTCTGTTTTTCCCTATTATGCTAACGTTTCTCTATTCGATAGCAACTGCTTGGCACAGCACAATATTACCAGAGGGGTTTACATTTAAATGGTACGAAATGCTGTTTTCAGACATCGCATTCACACAATCGCTATTTCGTACGTTAACGATAAGTGCAGTTTCAGTTTTGTTTAGTATGAGTATAATGATACCAACAATTTATATCGTTATGGTATATTTTCCAAACTGGCAAAAAGTGTTAAACAGTTTAGTTTTATTACCTTACGCTATTCCAGGGGTTATAAACGCAGTTGGACTTATAAGAATTTATTCACAACCACCGTTTATGATATCAGGAACAGTTTATTTGTTAGTTGCAGCATATTTCATAATTGTACTTCCGTTTATATATCAAGGAATAACTAGCAGTCTTAGAAATATTAACGTTCGTGAAATTGTTAGTGCAGCTGAAATGCTTGGGGCAAGCAAAGTTCAAGCGTTCACACAAGTTGTAATACCAAACATCATATCAGGGGTATTGGTGTCAAGCTTACTTAGTTTTTCGATACTATGTGGCGAATTCGTTATGACAAACTTTATCGTTGGTGGACGATACGAGACAGTACAAATTTATTTAAGACGAGTTATGAGTACAAGTGGTCACTTATCAAGTGCGATAGTTATTAGTTATTTTATATTTATATTAATTGTAACTAGCACAGCGATAAAACTATCTAAAGGAAGGAAACAAACAAAATGAGTTATGTTGAAGTAAAAAACTTAAATAAAAGCTTTCATGATTTACACGTACTAAACAATATAAACTTTAGTATAGAAAAAGGTGAATTTTTGACACTGCTAGGACCTAGTGGTTGTGGCAAAAGTACATTACTAAAAGTTATTGCAGGACTTGAGGGCTTTGATAATGGAAGTATCATTGTAGATAAAGAAGATATATCTACTAAAAAAACTAAAGACCGTAACGTTGGTATGGTGTTTCAGTCGTATGCCTTGTTTCCAAATATGAACGTGTATGACAACATTGCTTTTGGGCTTAAAATGAAAAAGATGGGTAAAGACGAAATCGATAAAAAAGTAAACGATATCGTTAAAATTGTTGATTTAGGTGGAAAAGAAAAAAATCGTATTACTGCTCTTTCTGGTGGTCAACAACAACGTGTTGCACTTGCTCGCTCTATCGTGCCTGAGCCAAAAATTCTTTTGCTTGATGAGCCACTTAGTGCACTTGATGCAAAAATCCGTAAAAGTTTGCAACGTGACATTAGAAATATTCAACGTAATTTGAATATGACTACAATTTTTGTAACGCACGACCAAGAAGAGGCGATGACTATGAGCGATAGAATAATCGTTATGAACAAAGGGGTTATCGCCCAAATGGGAACGCCAGACCAAATTTATAAACACCCTGCAGACAAATTTGTTGCAACATTTATCGGTAGCTACAACGTTCTTACTGCTGCTGAGGCAACGCAAGTTTTTGGAACTGTTATAAATCACGAAGTTGCAGTTCGCCCTGAAGTAATAAATATCGTTGCTGGTGAAACTAAAAATAATGACTATTATTACTTAAAAGTGAATGTTAAAGATGCTTATATGATGGGAAGTTTGCTTAGAATTGAATGTTATAAAGACAACGTAAAACTTCATATAGATGTTTTAAATAATGCTGTAAATGTATCGCCAACTCAAACTGTGACTGTTCAAATACACAAAAAGGATGTTTTGAAAATATA
>LNZQ01000084.1 GCA_002007315.1 Epulopiscium sp. Nele67-Bin004 | reverse complement strand
GCAGTTGCGGCGATGCTTGGAGCAGAGCAGTTTTCATTCTCGACAGGTCCATTAGTAGCTATTGGCTGTGTTATGATGAGAGTTTGTAATCTTGATACGTGTCCGATGGGTGTTGCAACGCAAAATCCAGAACTTAGAAGTAGATACACAGGTAAGCCTGAATATGTTGAAAACTTTATGTTGTTTATGGCGAGAGAACTTCGTGAGTTTATGGCGAAGCTTGGAGTTAGAACAGTTGAAGAACTTGTTGGGCGTGTAGATTTACTTGAGATGAGAAAAGACAATTTAACTAAACGTGCAAGTAAAATTGACTTATCAAGATTGTTATTTAACCCATTGGTTGAGGACAATTGCGTAAGTTATAGAGAAGGCGATAAATACGACTTCAAACTTGAGTCAACTACGGATATGGCAAAAATTATACCAGGGTTTAAGTCGGCGTTTGAAAAAGGAACAAAAAAAGCTATAAAAATTGATGTAAACAATTTGGATAGAAGTCTTGGGACAATTTTTGGTTCTGAAATAACAAAACGTTATCAAAATGAGCTTGAGGACGACACATTTACTGTAAAATGTACGGGAAGTGTTGGGCAAAGTTTTGGAGCATTTATTCCTCAAGGGTTGACACTTGAATTAACAGGTGATACAAATGACTATTTAGGTAAAGGACTATCTGGTGGGCAAATAATTGTATATCCATCTAAAGATGCAACTTTTGATAAGAGTACAAATATTGTGACTGGAAACGTTGCTTTATACGGTGCAACACAAGGTAAAGTTTATATTAGCGGTGTTGCTGGTGAACGTTTTGCAGTTAGAAACTCAGGTGCTACGGCAGTTGTTGAAGGTGTTGGTGACCACGGTTGTGAATATATGACAGGTGGAATGGTCGTTGTGCTTGGAAGAACGGGCAAAAACTTTGGTGCAGGTATGTCTGGGGGAATAGCATATGTACTTGATGAGCACAATGATTTCTATTTAAGAGTGAACAAAGCGATGGTGTCTATTGATAAAGTTGAAGATAAATACGACATCAAAAATTTAAAAACTATGATAGAAGAACATGCAGAAAAAACGGGAAGCGAAAAAGCAAAACAAATACTTGATGACTTTAGCGGATATTTACCGAAGTTCAAAAAAGTTCTGCCGTTTGATTATGACAAAATGATGAGATTAATCGCAAAAATGATGGAAACAGGGCTAACGCAAGAGCAGGCACAAATTGAAGCGTTTTACAGTCTTAAAGGGAATAGGGGGTAAAGTTAGATGATAACAGGATTTTTAGATTTTGACAGAAAACTTAGTGAAGAAATTGAACCACTAGAGAGAATTAAAAATTTTGATGAGTTTCATATTCCTCTTGAGGAAGAGGAGCAACGCTTGCAAGGTGCAAGATGTATGGATTGTGGCGTGCCATATTGCCATAATGGAATGTTGCTTGCAGGTATGACTACTGGTTGTCCGCTAAATAACCTTATCCCAGAATGGAATTCACTTGTTTGCACAGGAAATTTGGAACTTGCATTTAGACGACTTATGATTACAAATCGTTTTGCAGAGTTCACTTCACGTGTGTGCCCTGCACCTTGTGAGGCGAGTTGTATCTGTGGGCTAACTTCAGGCGAGTCTGTTACAATAAAAGAAAATGAACATTCGATTGTGGAAAATGCATATGAAAAAGGTTATATGAAACCACAAGTTCCAGAAGTTAGAACGGGCAAAAGTGTTGCTGTCGTTGGGTCAGGGCCTGCAGGGCTTGCAACTGCAGAGTGGCTTAACAAACGGGGACATTTGGTGACGGTGTTTGAAAGAAGTAATCGTATTGGTGGGCTTTTGATGTATGGCATACCAAACATGAAAATTGAAAAAGAAGTTATCTACAGACGAGTTGAAATTATGAAGGCTGAAGGCGTTGAATTTGCTACAAATACAAACGTTGGTGTTGGTATTGCGGCAGAAGATTTGCTTGATGGGTTTGATTGCACTGTGCTTTGTTGTGGGGCGTCAAAACCAAGGAATATCAACGTTGAAAATAGAGACGCAAACGGAATTTATTTTGCAGTTGACTATTTGACAAACGTGACAGATGCACTTCTTAATGGCGACGAAAAAGCAAGCCTTGATGCAAACGGTAAAAAAGTGCTTGTTATAGGTGGTGGCGATACGGGGAATGACTGTGTTGGTACAGCGATTAGACAAGGGGCAACAAATGTTGTGCAACTTGAGATGATGCCAAAACCACCAGTTTGTAGAGCTGAAGATAATCCGTGGCCACAATATCCTCGAACGCTAAAAACTGACTATGGTCAACAAGAAGCGATTGCTGTGTTTGGGGAAGACCCAAGAATTTTCCAAACTACAGTTAAAAACTTTGTAGTGGATGAAAACAACAATGTTACAGGTGCAGTGATTAGTAAGCTTGACGCTGTGAAAGATGAGACATCAGGGCGTATGAATATGGTGCCAACTGGTGAAGAGTTTATAGTTGAAGCGGATATGGTGTTTATTGCGGCTGGGTTCGTTGGTTCGCAAGAATATGTTGTTGAGGCGTTTGGCGTTGAAGTTGATGGGCGTGGCAACGTTTCGGATAAAAACTTTAAAACGACAGCTGAAAATGTGTTTGTTGCAGGTGATATGCGACGTGGGCAAAGCCTTGTTGTGTGGGCACTTCGAGAAGGGCATGACGTTGCAGTTGAAGTTGATAAATACCTGATGGGTTATAGTAATATATAGATTGTAGGGGCGTAACAGCCCCTATTTTTTATAATAATATAATTTTATAGATTCAATTCATCTAAAATTAGAGTTATATCGTTTTCTGAATCTTTATTATAGAAAAACAAATATTTATCAGAATAGATTTGATAATCTAAATTATTTATAACATTGTTGTTTTTATCCCTAAAACTTAACGTAGAATTTTGCAACATATCCTCAGTGGGAATAGTTTCATCAATAAATATAAGCAAACTTTCGTTATTTATTTCAATAACATATCCATCAAGCTGGTTATCGTCTGCACCAAATGAATCAGTAGTATAAGGCATAAAAACTTTTATGTTAGAGTTGTTATTAGTTAATATAGCAAGTTCAGGAGTAAATAATTCTGACTCCAAATAACTTGGTGAAGCAGTGTTAGACCCGACAGCTACAACAGAAATAGTAGCGATGCCTAAAAGTGACAATAATATAGTATTTTTTTTCATTGAATTCTCCTTTCCGTATTTGATGATTATATTATAACACGTCCCTCAACCTCAAGCAAATACCTCTTCGCCTCAAGTCCACCCGCATATCCAACAAGCTTGCCATTCGTCCCGATAACACGGTGACACGGGATAACAAGGGGTATAGGGTTTTTGTTGTTTGCAAGCCCAACGGCACGTGACGCATTTGGGTTGCCGATTGCTGTCGCTATCTCTTTATAGCTTGCCGTTTCTCCGTATGGAATTTGTGACACTGCTTGCCACACTTTTTGTTGAAAATTTGTTCCAACCAATGTATATTCAAAATCAAAATTTGTTATCGTACCACTAAGATAAGCGTCTATCTGGTCAAAAACTGCTATACCAAATGGCGTATGTGGAACGTTTGTTAGGTTGTCTGCAAAACTTATACAAGTTACAATATCATTTTCTATTGTCAAATTTAGTATTCCTATCGCTGTTAACTTGGTCATATTTATCACTCCTTTTAAACAATTATACCACACAATGTATCGTTATAAAAACAAGCCCTACGCTCATATCTTTAATAGTAGAAAGGGTGATAACATGACGGGTGCACATTTTATATACGTGATTTTTGCATTTATAATATTTTCAGCTATGAGATACAAACAAGACATTGTATCTATATGCATAATAGGGACGTTTGTATTAGGTTTATACTTTACCCGCAATCCCGTTTTGGCGATTAGTGTGGTATTTACTTCCTTTATAATAGTGTTTGAAGATTTTTTGCCGATTATTATACTTATTGCAATAATGATTGCATTATCCAAAACTCTTCACGAAAGTTACGTTTCGCATTATATGATGCAACCGCTCGCCAAATTTATGAAAACCCCAGCACAAGCATTTTTTGTTATAGGCATTTGGATTATGATGTTATCGTGGGTATTTTTGCCATCACCCGCTATTGTATTAGTTGGTTCAATTTTTTTGTCGCTGGGAGCAAAAGCAGGATTGCCACCTATGGGTGTTGCGATGGCTCTAAATTTGTTTGCACACGGAATTGCATTTTCAAGCGATATTATAATTCAAGCTGTCCCATCTATTACTGCACATTCGGCAGATATTACTGTAAATGAACTGATATATCAAGGGATAATTTTGAATATAGTTATGGCTGTCACAACTGCTGGAGTTGCATTTTATAGACTTAAAAAAGATATAGACATAGGAGTATTTGATGATACGATGGAGATACATATTGATGAACAACCTATAATATTTAGTGATAAAACTATAACGGTAGCATGGCTTTCAACAGTAGTTTTAATAGCAGATATTGTATTAATAATATCGTTGGCATTAACAAGTTTGCAAGCTAAAGAGTTAATCGGTGGTAGTGTGATTTTATTAATAATAGTAGCTAACGTTATACTTCATGGAAAAGATGCATCAAACAAAATTAATAAATATGTAGTATCGGGATTTGTGTTTGCTATGAAAATGTTTGCTATGGTTGTTCCTGTGGTGTCATTTTTTTATATGGGTGATGCACATCATCTTGAGCAAGTGTTTGGAATATCGAGTGCGGTCAATTTTGAAAATATATTGATGGACGTTGGCGTATTTATATCAAATACAATACCGTTTACTCATATTGTTGGGGCTTGCGTTCAAACGATACTAGGGGCGATTTCGGGTCTTGATGGAATTGGCTTGTCTGGATTGCCACTTATTGGGTCACTTGCGGAAGTTTTTGGGGAGGCGACAGGGGGCAATGTGGCGGTGTTTGCGACACTTGGGCAAATTGCTAGTGTATGGGTTGGTGGAGGTTGTTTGATGCCGTGGGCACTCGTGTCAGCGTCATCAATTGCGGGGATAAGTCCTACCCAACTTGCACATCGTAATATAGTGCCAGTAGTATCAGGACTTATTGTAACAACAGTTGTAGCGATATTTATTTTATAAGTAGACGAATATAACTAAAATAGTACAAATAGTAGAAGAAATTTGCTTATATTTGTACTATGAAAAAAAATTTAATAAAATTTTATATGTGAGTTGTTATGAAATATGAAATTACTAATAAAAAGTTGGTGCATAAATGTATAATATATGCTATCATTTAATCAATGCAATATGTAAGAAAAAACTAATAAAAGAAATTTTAATATAGTAAAATTTCTTTTTTAGTATATTAATTCACACATAGACTAGATAAAAATTGTAAAAAGATATAACTAGTCACGCATAATTGAATTTCATAAACATATAAATGTCAATATGGCTTAGAGAATATTTATATTATTATGAATAATTATGCAATGTAAAAAATATTGAATAGGGGGAATTTGTATGGAAGATAACAAAAAGTTAGGACTAACAACCCAAATATTTATTGCACTATTACTGGGAGCAGTAACTGGAGTTATGATGCATTATTTTGTTCCAGATAGTGCGTTTAAAAATGATTTTATAGTTAACGGAATTTTTTATTTTGTTGGGAACGGGTTTTTACGTGCAATGCAAATGCTTGTTGTACCATTGGTGTTTTTCTCACTAATATGTGGGTCAATGGCTATCGGGGATACAAAAAAGCTTGGAAAAGTTGGCGTAAAAACTATTGGATTTTATTTGGTTACAACGGCAATTGCTATAACAATTGCACTATCGGTAGGGAGTATACTTCAACCAGGGATTGGGCTTGATATGTCAACGGTTGAGATTGCAGAAACAACAGTTGCAGAATCTCAAAGTGTTGTTAACACATTTTTAAATATTATCCCAACAAACCCTATATCGTCACTTGCATCAGGTACTATGTTGCAAA
>LNZQ01000083.1 GCA_002007315.1 Epulopiscium sp. Nele67-Bin004 | reverse complement strand
TAAGTCGTTCCCTAAGAGATACTGCATACAAGGCTTTACAAGTTAAGGAAAAGCTGACGAGACAAAATTCAAAAGAACCAACGATTGAAGAAATAGCACATGTTTTGGAAATACCAAGTGAAAATATTGTGGTTGCACTTGATGCAATTCAAGACCCGATCTCGCTGTTTGAGCCAGTTTATCATGACGAGGGTGATGCCTTATATGTGATGGATCAAATTAGTGATGACAAGAGTCAGGATGATATTTGGTTAGAAAACATAGCACTAAAAGAGGCAATGAAACGTCTAAATGATAGAGAAAAACATATACTAACACTAAGATTTTTCTCAGGAAAAACTCAAATGGAAGTTGCAGATGAAATAGGTATTTCACAAGCACAAGTGTCACGACTTGAGAAAACAGCTCTAAAACATATGAAAAAGTATATTTAAGACAAGACTCGAATATACTTAGGTATAAAAGGGGGAGTTTTATGAGAATTAGCGATATGAAACATAAAGAAATTATTAATATTCTTGATGGTTCAAGACTAGGTTATATTTGTGATGTTGAAATCGATTGGACAGAAGGTAAAGTTAAAACTTTGATTGTCCCAGGTCCAGGCAAAATAATGGGCATGTTCGGTAGAGAACTTGAATATATTATACCTTGGGATAACATCAAGAAAATTGGTGAGGATACAATTTTAGTAGAACTTTGCGGTCAAGAAATTTAATTTGAAATAGGTCAAACATGTAGTTTAGGGCATGTTTGACCTATTTTTATTCAAAAAAAGCGTGGTCAAGCGAGCGAAATTGTATAGCTTGAGCTATATGTGTGTCGCCTATCAGTTCGCAATCGTCTATATCGGCAATAGTTCGGGCTATTTTGAGTATTTTATGGTAACTTCTAGCACTACTTCTGGATGCACCGAGCCAGCTTTTTAAAAGCGTGTCAGCCGTTTCTGATAAGGTGCAATATTTGTTTATTTGGTCAACATTCATATTGGCATTATAACTATTGCCAAAACGATGTTTTTGACGTTCAAGACCGATATACACTTTTTCTTTCATTTGTGAAGTTGACATAGCTTGTACTTTATTTATGTTTGAGAAGTCTACGGGTTGAGTTTCTATGTGTAAGTCAATTCTGTCTAGCAGTGGCCCTGAGAGTTTGTTTAGATATTTTTTTACAACTGGGAGACTACAACTACATTTTTGTAAGTCGGGGTAATATCCGCAAGGGCAAGGATTAGTTGATGCAATTAATAAGAAGTCGGCAGGGTAAGTAACATTATGTTGTGTTCTTGAAATAGTTATTTCTTTTGATTCTAGAGGTTGACGTAATATTTCAAGTGTTTTTTTGCTAAATTCTAATAGCTCATCTAAAAATAATATACCTAAATGAGAAAGGCTGATTTCTCCAGGTTTTGGGTTTGAGCCACCTCCACATAATGCTTGTGGCGTAATTGTGTGGTGAGGAGTTCTAAATGGTCTATTAGTTACAAGTCCATTTGTTGGTAACAA
Organism: Epulopiscium sp. Nele67-Bin004; assembly: GCA_002007315.1. Next base: position 2,713 of record LNZQ01000083.1, on the reverse strand, counting down.
ATCTGCCAAACTATAAATTTGTGTGAGTTTAATAATTTGTTCAAAAGATAAGTCAGGAAAAAGTGAAGGAAAACTTTTGGATAACATTGTTTTTCCAGACCCAGGAGGACCAATAAGCAACAAATTGTGATAACCACAGGCTGCGATGATTAGAGCACTTTTTGCGTATTCTTGTCCGTATATATCATTATAGTCATTATATGTTATGTCAGTATGCTGTATAAAGTTAGTCGTTTTGTTTTGTTCAAGTGTGTTTTCGTGGTTATTTAAAAAGTTAATTACATCTTTTATTGTGTCGGCATATAAAATTTTATCAGTATTTAAGCAACTGAGTTGATGTTTGCTAGTTTTAGGCACAATAAAATGGTAAGATTGTAGCTCGGGCGAGGCTGTAAGAGCACAAATTATTGGAAATAGTTGCCTTGATGAACGTAATATTCCATCTAATGCAAGTTCTCCAAAAAACAAATAATTGCTGGGGGCATTTTTTACAATTCCAGCACATTGTAAAATTGCAATTGCCATAGGTAAATCATAAAGTGAACCCTCTTTTCTTATACTAGCAGGAGCAAGGTTTATAGTTATTCGACTTATAGGGAAAACAAAACCACTATTGTTTATTGCACTTCGTATGCGGTCTTTAGATTCTTTAACGGAGGAGTCTGGAAGACCAACTATATCAAAGGCAGGGATACCCGTGTTTAAGTCAACCTCTACCTGTATTTCTATGGGATTTAAACCATTTAAAGCATAGCTAACTAATTTACAAAACATATATTATTCCTTTCAAGGATATTTATTCAAATTATTTCCAAATATAAAAAAATTATTCAGATAAAATAAAAAAACTTTTTTTTGTTTAAAACTCATTATAAGCGGTTATTATTTATATAACAAAGAAACAGGTCAAACGGAAAAATTTTTTATAATAATCTATGCAAAATTTAAAAAAAATAGTATAATGAGGGACATATATGGAAATTTACAGTATTTGGTTAAATAGTTTAAATATGAGTGAAAGAATAAAGTTAAAATTATACAATAAAACAGGTGGAGCAAAGCAAGTATTTGAACTATCACAAAATGATTGTCGTGAACTAAAACTAAATGACAGACAAGCTAATACAGTTTTAAATCACAAATCTAAATTAGAAGATGCAGAGAAAATTTTAGAAGTTGCAAAAAAAGAAAAAATAGATATAATCGATATTGGTTCAAAATACTATCCAGAATTACTTAAGAATATTGATGATGCTCCTATCGTATTGTATGGTAGAGGGGATAAAAAACATTTAAGAGGTATACACTTATCTATGGTCGGGGCTAGACATTGTTCGGAGTATGGATATAACATAGCAAAAAATTTAGCACAGAAGCTTTCAGATGATGGGGTTACAATCGTAAGTGGACTTGCTGAGGGAATAGATAGTGGGGCACATAAAGGAGCTTTGTTAGGAGCTAAGTCGACTATTGCTGTGCTTGGGACAGGAGTTGATATTTGTTATCCAACTAGCAATAGAGATTTGTATGCACGTATTGCAAATGAAGGATATATAATTTCAGAATATGCTCCAAAAACAGAAATTAGGGCATATCATTTTCCACGTAGAAATAGGATAATTAGTGGAATGACTTTGGGGACTATTGTTGTGGAGGCAGCGACAAGGAGTGGTTCGCTTATAACAGCAGATAGGGCACTAGAACAAAATCGTATAATTTTTTCAGTACCTGGAAATATTGATAGCAAACTTAGTAAAGGAACTAACGATTTAATCAAAAATGGAGCGAAACTTGTTGTAAATAAAACAGATATAATAGAGGAATTACCTGACTATATTAAGATGCAATTGGACGTAAAAAATAACAATGATGATAAAAAAAATAAAAATTCTCTTGATAAAATGGAAAGTTTGGTTTATGATTGTGTGAGTCGTGAACCGATACCACGAGAGCAAGTACAACAAAAAGCTAATATTGAAACAGGTACGTTAGATATGGTTTTAATTAGATTAGAACTAAAAAAATTTGTACAACGAATTCCTGGAAATAGATATATGAGATTAAAATAATAGGAGGTTTTTTATGAATTTAGTAATTGTAGAATCAGCAGCAAAGGTAAATACAATTAGTAAATTTTTAGGCAAAAGTTATAAAGTGGAAGCATCTGTGGGGCATGTAAGAGATTTACCAAAAAGCCAACTTGGCGTAGATGTAGAAAATGATTATGAGCCTAAATATATAACGATACGAGGTAAAGGAGATTTGCTACAAAAGCTTAGGCGAGAAGCCAAAAATGCTAAATGTATATATTTAGCGACTGACCCAGACCGTGAAGGAGAAGCGATTTCTTGGCATTTGTATCATTCTCTAAAGCTTGAGGGGAAAACTGTTAGACGAATAACATTTAATGAAATAACAGAGACAGCAGTAAAAGAGGCATTAAAGTTGCCTAGAGACATAAACACAGATTTAGTTGATGCTCAACAAGCACGCCGTGTTTTAGATAGACTTGTTGGATATAAAATAAGTCCGATTTTGTGGAAAAAACTTAGAAAAGGTCTTAGTGCAGGTAGAGTTCAATCTGTAACACTTAGACTTATTTGTGATAGAGAAAAAGAAATTACTGAATTTATTGAGAAAGAATATTGGTCTGTTGAAAGTTTATTTAAAATGGGGAAAACTAAAGGGTTTGAAGCAAAACTTGATAGAGTTG
>LNZQ01000082.1 GCA_002007315.1 Epulopiscium sp. Nele67-Bin004 | reverse complement strand
TTCCCTTATGAATAACAACTCCCCCACAGCTGACAGTTTCTATCATACTTATTCACCTGTCTTTCATAGTATGTCTATAGCATAGTATAAACTTATTTTGGGCATATTACAACACCATTTAATAATTCCTATTATTTTCTAAAACATAATTAATTATACTTGTTGCGACTTTCTCTTGTTGTTCCACAATTACGGCAAAAGCTAAGTTAGTTTCCCCTTTAATATAACCCATAACCCACGAATGTGCATAGGCACTTTCATTTTGTGCTGTGCCAGTTTTGACTCCCACTACTCCATCAATATTGCTTAGCATAGTTGCCGTACCACTTTGTACAACTTGCTCCATCATATATTGTAACGCTTTTACAGGACCTTCCTCTATTAATACCGAATGGTACTGAGGTAAATTTTTCTCAACTTGATTTCCTGACTTATCTTCTATATAATTTACCCAATATGGACTCATTAATACCCCATCATTTGCTATTGCACTGGCAAGCATTGCCATGTGGAACGGCGTAACTAATGTTTTTCCTTGACCCATATAAGTTGCTGCTTGGCTAAAATCATCTGTCTTAACAATATTTATATGACTGGGAGCTACATTAATGCTTGTAGGGAGACTTTGCCCAAAAAATAATTGTTTGGAAACATTTTCTAACTGCTTAGGAGTAATGTATTGCAATAAATTAATAAAATAAGTATTACATGACAATGCGAATGCTCTATCTAAAGTTAAATCCCCATGAGCTTCATTGTTATAACAACTAATGCAATTCTCATCATCTATCCAAATACTTCCTGTACAATTATATGTTATATCCTGCCACTCATCTGGATAATACTCCATCAATGCTAAAGTGGGAACTATTTTATATATAGACCCTGGCGGATAAAGCCCTTGTGTAGCACGGTTTAAGAGAGGGGTGTTATCCGTATCAGCCACTAATTCACTCCACTGAACATCTAGTGTATTAGGATTAAAACTAGGAGAGCAGTACATAGCTTTAACTTGCCCCGTTGACGGTTCAATTATTACAATTGCACCTTTATATTCTTCAAGAGCATCTTGACACAATTTTTGTAAATCGTTATCTAATGTTAAATAAATATCACGACCTACAAATTTTTCATCAAAAAATAAGTTCTGACTGACCTGGGAAAAACTATAGGTGGGTGAAAACAAATGGTGATGTAACTCTTTTTCTAGGCCATATTCACCAAAATTTAAATACCCTACACTATGTGCATATCTTGAGTTATACACATAGTATCTTTTCTCATCTATAGTCTCTGTAAGGGGCGTACCATTATAATCAAAAAAGTTACCTCTTATTATATTTTCCTCTACTTGCACTGTTCTAGGATTAAATTCATCACCTAAATTAATCTCAACATTAGTTATACCGCTTAAAACTGGTTGATTTAAGTCAGATATATCCACAGAAATTTTTCCAATAAACCTCCAATACGATCTTCCATCATAAGATGTAGCAATTGCGGTGTTAGAACCATATCCATTGACACTGTAAGAACATATAAAGTTTGACCAAGTATCGCTATCATAAAATGCAACAATACTTGTATCTCCTTCTGGGTGAATATCACCTGATGTTGATGACAAAATCCCACTCAAATCAACATAATTTTCTCCAATTGTAAATGGATTATCAATGTATATTGTATTATCTCTACTTCCCCATATAGTGCCTTCAATATCTTCTTTCGTTGTAATTATTCCCTCACCATTAGTAGTATTCGGAATTACAAATGTATAAAAATTTTCTGGCAGATGTCTAATTGTAGAATCTGAAAAAGTTAAAAAATATATATTCTCCATATCAAATATAAAGTCTGCCACTTCTGTAAGACCCGCGTGAGAATATGAACGTAAATCTCGTGCTGTTTCTAAGCCAGCTGGAATAGTTTTAAACGCTTCCGGCAATGTCAACGAATCAAGATTTGGTACATTTACAAATACATTATCTGGAACAAATCCATAGTCACCTGTACCTGATAAAAGTAAAGTTTCTAACTTCTGCAAAGGTGTAAGAAAACTAAAATCATCAATATCTGAATTCATTAATCTTAGCTCAGTTAAATTTGTAGCGTATGATATTGGACTAAAATCTCTAATTTTATCTGCATTTGACAACGAAAAATATTCTAAGGCACTTCCTAAATATCGTATAAAACTAACGCTTTCTAAGTCAGTTGCTATTCCTAAACCAATTTTTGTTGCACTTGTTAAATATTTCAAGTTATCTGCATCTGTTCCCAAAAAATTTCCACCCATATTGAAGTTTAAAATATGACTTAAATACTTAAATTCTTCTGGTATATGATCTATATCCCCAAAAATGCTAGAATACCATACAATTAAAGGAGCACTAAAATCCTCAAACATTTGCAAAGTTAATCCATCTATACTAACTTCATTTTTATTTGCCAAATAAGTAGTAAACCAATTTTCTGTAACTGTAAAACTTGCTGTAGGTTGTACGTCATATACTACTGCCGACCCCGTTGTCGTTTCTTGTTGCATCACAACTTCTGGGATATCTACTTGCCCTGTTGTTTCTGTGGCAAAAACGCTTGCACTAGAGCAAATCATACTAGTAGCGAGTACAATCGCTAATCTTTGTCTTAACTTCATCTCTAAACCCCCGTATTTTCTTGCAAATCTATAATCTAGTTGTAATTTATAAAATAAATTCATTATTATTATACCAATTCAAAAAAAAAAAAAATCAATAGTATAATTATGTTTTTACGACAAACTAACTTGTAAACTTCGAGCAAACCCCCTAGAATGCTGACATTATTTGACGTCAAAAAAAGGTAGCCTAAGCCACCTTAAATATTACAATGATTTTTTTAATTCTTCTACAACTTGTAGTGGCAACTCTGTCATACTAGCCACTACTTCAACTGGAATATCTTTTAACAATGCATTTTTAGCTACTTTTAGTATCCCCTTTTCCATTCCTTGTACCATTCCTTCTTCTCTTCCTTCTTCTCTCCCTATTTCTCTGCCTTGTTCCATTCCTATTTCTATTCCTTCTGCCAATAAATAATCTGCATTTGTTGGTTGTAATTTCGCCATTTCATACCACTCCTTATCTTTCTTCAACATTAGATACAATTCATATATACTTTTTTGTATCTCATCTTCCAAGTTTAATTCTCCTGTTGATAAAAAGTTTATCCACAATTTTAGTCTATCATTCTTTTTGTAATAACTATTTTGCACAAGTTTTTTATCGTTTATCGCTATTGATACCGACTTTGCATAGTCATACGCTGGTTTATAAATATATCTATTTCTTTTTTTTACTCTTGTACACATCAAAGTTTCAACTACTGGCTCATCTAAGTATTGGGGTATTTGCTGTTTTGGCAACAGCCATAAGTTTAGGGCATATCCCGTTTGTGAAAAGTCTTTCGGGTCGTTTTTTGTGTGAGTTATCGTTGTTGCTAGTTGTCTACACATTCTATCTAACAAAAATTTTGGTGTACGTTTTTGCATCTCAATCGTAAACTCATCTAGTTTGCCATCTTCTCTTTTTATATGCACTGTTATATCTGGTATCATTTTTTGTAACTGTTCTTCGATTTGTCTTGGTGTTAGTTTTTTATTTTTTAGTACTTTTAATACTTTTTTACAGTCTACATATGGTAAAGTTTTTGGTATTATAACATCTTCGGCTTTTAGTTTTAGTCCGAAAAAGCCTGCAAAACTTACCACAAAATCTATCAAGATTTTTTTGTCTTGATACTCTGCCGTTCCTAATAGTAGCACTTTGAACATCAAATCTTCTGTAAAGTCTATTGTTAGTTTCATCTTTTCACCACCTA
>LNZQ01000081.1 GCA_002007315.1 Epulopiscium sp. Nele67-Bin004 | reverse complement strand
ATTATAAAAAGCTTGTTTCACTAATGTTCCACGTGGAACAATTATTTATAGAAAGGACGTGCCTATTATCAAAAATCTATTAAAAAGCCCATTTATTTTTATATTATTTGTTATATCATTACTAACAGTTTATACTTTTTGTGTAAGATTTTATTTGCCTATTATGCCCAATGTGACCATCAAGATAAGCCCTGTAAATTATAATGCTGAATTGCAACAGATTAGCTTTAGTCTAGATTATCCAATAGACGATTATTACTTTTTAGTATATGAAGAAAGCTTGGAGCAAAATTGGCTGTATTTTAATTTAGAAACGTATAATAACTTAGAAATATCTCGTCTTTTTGTACCTGACTATATAGAAAAATATGTGTTATTTGAGGGCGATAAAACTGTTAGTGAGTTTCATTTTGATATTCAATCTAAATACGCCTTAAGTTATATGGCAACAAAAGAATACATCTTTCATCTTCAACTTATAGTTCCATATAGATTTTGGTTTTTCCCTGTATTTTATTATACAACTCACTATACATTTTATGTCGAACCACTTATTTGAAAGGACTAGCTCATGAAAAGTTTATTTGTTATAATTTTAATTTTTAAACAAGTTGGGGATATACCAATGCAAAAAAAAGACAGAGAGCCATTGTACTTTTTAAAATGTTTGGCTTATTTATTTCTTAGCAGTGTTAGTTCCACATTATTTACATACACTGTTCCTCTTGGAGCAATTTTGATGTTTATTTTGTATTTGATAGACGATGCAAATAAAGTTGTAAAACTAAAGATGATATTAACTGGGCTAATTATAGTTATTTTATCATCTATTAGTTTCAACACTTTTAGTGACCCATTGCAAAATTTGTATCTATCAGAACAAACCTCAAATATTATTCGTATAGATGCATATTCATATACGCCCGAATATGAACAGTTTTTGTTTGCTATATCTGAGGAAGAGCAAGTGGAGGAGTGGATAAGCCTATTGCTACAAAGTCAACCTGTATCATATTGGAACTACAAATCTATACCAAAATCTATTGGTTATAGACTTAGGTTATATTCTGCTGACCATAGTGTTGATATTGTCGTCAGCAATCAACAACTTAATAGTCAAAACTTATATGTTGGTGACCAATATACTGGATATTATAATGAAGATATTCTTGAACTTATAGAGTCAGTTCACCCTGCCACCCCCTATGTTTTGACGATAAACGCCTCAACTGATGCTGTAATTAACATTAATAATTCTACAATTTTACATACTTTATGGCAAAAAATTATATGGTCATCAAAAGATGATGTCGCCAATTATTCGCTTGATAATTTTAGTGTGTCTGCTTATTTATTTTTTGAGTCCAACCTCGGGTGTCGGTTATTTTTTACGACCGATTTTCATTTTGCATACATACAAGACCAAGGAGTTATCGCACTGCCATCAAGTTTACAAAAGATGTTGTATGAACAATTTATTTTATCGCAACTAGAAACTGTTGATATATTTAGGGATTTTGCCCCAACTCATATTTCTAATTCGATACCAAATTCTATTGATTTTCATATATCA
>LNZQ01000080.1 GCA_002007315.1 Epulopiscium sp. Nele67-Bin004 | reverse complement strand
CCAGCAGCCTCAAACAACATCGGATACATGCTTATTGGCGTAAATCCTGGCATAGTATTTATTTCATTAAATATTATCTCGCCTTGCTCTGTAACAAAAAAGTCCACTCTAGATAACCCTTTTGCATCAACGGCTCTATACACTACTTTTGCAAGTTCTCTAATTTTTTGTGCTATCTCAACTGGCAAGTTTGCTGATACGATAGTTTTTGACTCAGCATTATTGTATTTTGCATCATAATCGTAAAAATCAGCCGCTGCCAAAATTTCTCCAACACCAGATACAATTATATCTTCATTTCCTAAAACTGCTGTTTCAACTTCTCTACCAATAATAGTTTCTTCTATAATTATTTTTGAATCATGTTTTGATGCTTCAATTAAACCTCTTTTTAACGATGTTTTATCAGTAGCTTTTGAAATCCCAAAAGATGAACCTGCATTTGCTGGTTTTATGAAATATGGGTAACCAAATGCTTCTTCTATTTTTTGCACTACATCATCTATTTGCTTTAGTTCTCTTTCTCTTACTACTACAAAGTTTGCTTGTGTAACACCTGCATCTTTTACTACAACTTTTGTGAAAGCTTTATCCATAGATATAGCCGATGCCGCTACTCCACACCCCACATATGGTATTTGTGCAAGTTTACATAAACCTTGTATAGTACCATCTTCACCGTATTTTCCGTGTAGTATAGGGAATACTTTGTCTATTCTAACTTTAACGATTTCTTGCTCTTCTCTAAGCAAAATTAACCCTTTGTGGGTAGCATCAGGACTTAAAATACATGGCACACCCTTTTCTTCCCACTTGTTAGTTGTAAAATCAAAGTTAGCACCTCTATATAACATCCATCTACCCTCTTTTGTAATCCCAACAGGATAAATTTCATATGCATCTTCATCAATATTTTGATAAATGGTAGTAGCTGACTTAAGCGATACCCCATGTTCTGACGATTGACCCCCAAATAGCAACAATATATTTTCCTTCATTACGTAAAAACTCCTTCCAAAACACTTTTATTATATAATTACTTATATATATTCTATTTTATTACTTTTATCGTTTATATTCAATATGAACGATAAAATAATTTTGGCGGAGTGCATTTTAAAATAACCATTCTACCAATTTAAATCTTATATCAAACGGCTTGTTTATAATTTCCTCGCTATAATCTATACTTGTTGCAACATCAACATAGCATAGTGGAGGAAACATTACACACCACCAGTTTTCTCCCACTGCTTCCCCTATTAAAATACGACAGGCTTCATATTCACCTGCGGGATACGTTTCTGTGCCATAAACTCGGCTAGGAAAATCAACTTTTGCAATTTCAACCTTAACAGTATACTCTTTATCATAACTTCTTGTCACTTGTTCTGCTATACTTTGTATATCGTCTATATTTTCATTTATAATAATTCTACTTTCTTCTATCGACTGAACATCTATTAGTAATGGATTTATAAAATCAAGAACTGCATCTCTAACATATTCTTTTATTAGTTGGTCTTCAACAGTGTTACTATTAGCTAACACATGAAACCTAATTACGTTGTCACTAATTGAGTAAAAAAAGCTTTTTGTTCCAAACCAAACTGATAACGCTACTAACAATGTTAATACACTTACAAATTTAAAATCTTTCATAATTTAATCCTCCTTAATAGTTGTTATGTAACTATTAAAGAGGATTGACATTTTTAGGAAACTCTATACAATTTTTATTGAATAATTCCAGTATTTTCTATATTGGTCGTGATTTGCACAGTTATAGGCATATTTCTAAAACCATCAACTTCCCAATTTTCCTCGTATCTCTCCCATAAGTCAGGATATTTTCGATACATTTCTTGACCTATTTTTAGGAAGTCAACATTCATATCTTTTGCACGGTCTATCGCCCAAAAAACTTGCTTTGCAACTTCATCTGCAACTAGATTTTTTACTTCTTCAATTGTTTCTATTGTAAACAGAGACTCATGTGATGTTGAAACATACTCGGCGATGTCCCCAACAGTTTCTATCTCAATTATACAAAATACGCCTTCTGGTCCATCGTTAAACTTAATTTTACTATTTTGTCGTTGCAAAATATACGTTAGAGGACGGTCTTTATACTCAATAACTACTGGAGAATTTTTTGAGTCGCCATCTATTAATAATTGTCCTCTCACTACTTCTTTGTCAACATAATCAACAAGCTCATAATTTTTGATTATTGCCCCGCCACTTATTTCATACTCCGTTACAGGGTATGTTGTATCACTGTCTTCTTCAATCGTTTCTGGCAAATGAAAAATAGGCATAGTGGCAACCCCTGTGTCTTGCATATCACGTATAAAGTTTCCTAGTAGTTGTGGTTTAAAATATGCTTTTGGACGCTCTCTATTGTTAAAATAGTTCATAATGTACAGCCCCAAAATAGGTTGTTGAGAGTTTTGGATATTTTGTGCATCCTCTGCCTTACCTTTAACCGCAAGTAGCGGGACGTTTCTTGCTATTACACGTCCCCTAGTTATTGCATCTATACTCTCTTCAAGAAGTTTTGCATCTTTTAGTAAGTCTTCACCAAGTAAAATTACTTTTACATGACTAAATGTGACGGTGTTTCTCGTTCTCGTTTCAAGGTCATCAACACTTGTTGCAATAGTTGGAGCTTGCACCATAATATTAGTTTTCATGTCTTCAGCAAGGCTATCAAGCCCTGAAAGCTGTGCCATATCTGGTATTGAATATGTTATGTTGTACACACTTTGCATATCAAGCGAAGCATCTTCGTCAACTTTGTCCATGTTTTTATCAATAGCAAACTCAAGTATTACTGAACGGTTGTTGATTTCAACACTATCCCAACAACCTGTCAAAAATACTACAAGTGACAACATGCATAACTTTTTAGCTAGTCGCATTTTCACCACCCACTTTCCGCAAAATGGCAATTGCCCACAAAATTAATGGCACTACTAACAAAAACCACATTCCATGCATCTGCTGAAAATCAGCAAAATATTGATACGCTGTTACCAAGCTGTCTGGTGCCATTGCAACCAAAAATACAATTGGTATAAGCGGCAAAACAGTTACATTTTCACGCTTAAATTGAAATATATGACTTGTAATAAGCGAGCTTACATACAGCCCACCACTTATATACATAAAAATACTCATAATCCACCACGCCATCATAAGTATAGACTGATTTTCAAAAAATGACCCTGGCATTTGGATACTTTCCATCAGTGTCAACACTGGCCACAGTTCACGAGATGACTCTATTGTGCCTATGCCCGTAAACGTCAAAATTATAATAATTACTTCTATTATAGTTATAACTGTTATTGCAAAAAA
>LNZQ01000079.1 GCA_002007315.1 Epulopiscium sp. Nele67-Bin004 | reverse complement strand
ACTACCAGTGACTTTAACTTCTGTTTGTGCTTTATCTAATACCGCAATTAACTTATTTGCCTTATCAACGTAGCCAATGTGGCGAAGCATAATTTCTGCCGCTTTAATTAAACTAGAAGGGTTAGCGTATCCAGCGCAACCAGTTTCCACTAATCTAGGCGCAGAGCCATGTATTGCCTCAAACATAGCGTAGCGACTACCGATATTTGCACTACCAGCCGTTCCTACGCCACCTTGTATTTGCGCTGCCTCATCAGTAATAATATCGCCATATAAATTAGGTAATATAAATACTTCAAATTCATGTCTATCTGTAGTATCAATTAATTTTGCAGTCATAATATCTATAAACCAATCATCAGTTTGGATATGAGGATATTCTTTAGCTATACGATAACACACATCTAAAAATTTGCCATCAGTTTTTTTAAGTATGTTAGCTTTAGTAACAATACTCACACGCTTTTTGTTATTATTATGTGCATATTCAAAAGCTGCCCTAGCAATTCGCTCAACACCCGGAGTTGTAATTACTCTAAAATCAAATGCCAAGTCTTCGTCAATATCAATGCCCTGACTACCCAATACGTAAGCGCCTTCGGTGTTTTCTCTAAAAAATATCCAATCAATGTTTTCTTCTTTTAAAACTACAGGACGAACGTTTGCATATAAATCAAGTTCACGCCTTAATGCAACGTTAGCGCTCTCAATATTTTGCTGACCTTTACTTGGAGTCGTTGTAGGCCCTTTAAGTAACACATCGCAAGATTTAATTTCTTCTAATACATCCGGCGGAATAGCTGTATTTTGTTCTAGTCTATTTTCAATAGTTAGCCCTTCAATCTGTTTAAGTATAATTTTACCGTCTGCAATTTCATCTTTTAGTAATACCCTTAGCACTGACACAGCCGCATCCATAATTACTGGACCTATTCCATCACCGGCGCATAAACCTATTATAATTTGCGCTTTGTTTTTATAATCTATTTCTTCGTGATTTTCTTTAATTGTTTCTACTCTTTTAAGTTGAGTTTCAACTAAGTTTAAAAAATGTTGTTGTGGTGTCATAACAATCTCCTCGTGATATATGATTTTTAAAATTAAACTAATAATGCTACCAGTATAATGCCTAGCAAACTATCTAGCAAGCTGTAGACTAATATGATTTCTGCGTAAAACATTTCGCCGATAACAAGACTTAAAACTGCTGTTAATATAATAGCGTAGTTTCCTATCATAAGTTTCTATCAGATAAAGCAACATACTCAAGCGTATCCCCAACGTTTTTGTATGCCGGACGAATGATTTTCCCCTCATTAACTATCTCTTCCATCCTATGTGCGCTCCACCCAACAATTCTAGCTACTGCAAATAGTGGTATAAATAACTCTTCTGGTATATTTAACATTGCATATACAAATCCAGAGTAAAAGTCAACGTTTGCACACATTTGTTTATGAGTATGTTTGTTGCGGCTTAGAAGTCCTGGTGCCATTTTTTCGATTTTATCATGAAGCATAAATTCCTTTTCAAGCCCCTTTTCTAATGCCAGCTCATGAGCATATCTTTTTAACACTTCAGCCCTAGGGTCAGATATTGTATATATGGCATGTCCTATACCGTATATTAATCCACTTTTATCGAAAGCCTCTTTATTTATAATTTTCATTAAATAGTCTCTAATTTCTAATTCATCATCCCAGTTTTGTACGTTTTCTTTAATGTCGTTAAACATCTCTAGCACCTTAAGACTAGCGCCGCCATGCCTTGTGCCTTTTAACGAACCTAGCGCTGCTGCTATAACGGAGTAAGTATCAGTAGTGGCAGAAGTAATTAGGTGAGTTGCAAATGTAGAATTGTTACCGCCGCCGTGCTCTGCGTGGATAATTAAAGATAAGTCTAACAACCTTGCCTCGAGTGGTGTATACGCTTGGTCTGGGCGTAACATATATAAAATGTTTTCAGCAGTTGAAAGGTCTGGCCTAGGTTTATGAATAACTAAACTTTCGTGTCTATGATAATGTAAGCAAGCCTGATATGCATAGACCATTAGCGTTGGAAACGTTCCAATTAATAATATACTTTGCCTTAACACATTTTCTATTGAATTGCATTCTGGGTTATCATCAAGTGTATATAACGAAAGTACACTTGTTGCCATTGCGTTTATTACGTTTTTACTTGGATGGTCTAAAATGTTAGCTTTCATAAATTTTGCATCTAACATACGGTTTTGGCCTAACAAATTTTCGTAATAATTTAATT
>LNZQ01000078.1 GCA_002007315.1 Epulopiscium sp. Nele67-Bin004 | reverse complement strand
AACTATCAAATTTGATTACTGGTACAACGCCTATCGCTCCGATTTTTTCTGTAATTGTCAATTTCCCTACCTCCGATTAAAATTTTATGGCTTTTAAACCTACTTAAATTATATCAATATCTTGTCCCATATACAAGTCTTTGCGTATACTTAACCATAATTTGTATAATTGTGCTAAATAGGGGTTATATATCTAGATATTATCTACAACTTTTTTAGTATGTATTACCAGTTTTTATTTTTACAGCACAAATTTCCTTATAAATGTACTTGATTTTACAAAGAAAACAATTGCCACCCACTCAAAAATAAGTAGATGATAAAAATATTTTTGTATTTTATTTGTGCTAAAGTTGTCACAGACAATAAAAAACATCGTAGGCTATTGCCCACGATGCTAAAAAATTTATTCTGCTGTTACTATAATTCCTGCTGTTGCGTCCCACCCGATTTCTACGCCGAAGATGTTTGCGATATCACGTAGTTTGAAGTATGTTGTGCCATCTGCACTGTATGTTTGAATTTCAAACCACCTATCATCTGCTTTAATATACGAGTCACTTAATGACCCATGAGATATTTTAGTACTTTCAAAATTAGTATTTATACCACTTTTAGAGCTAAGTTCAATTTCCTTAGACACATCATTCCAACCGATTTCAAAACTTTGATTCGTATTTGCTAATAAGTCAGAAAAATCTCTAATAGAAATATAGTTTGTACCTTCAATCGTACACCCTCTAATGTTATTACTGCTTCCATTTACAGTTACGTTTAAATCTTTAACAGTGATAGCTTCTGTTTCTCCAACAAATTGAATACTATCATACCAATAGTTTTCTATAAAAAATGAGTACGGAGCATATAATGTCCCATTTTGTTGTATTATAGTACCTTCTGATAACGTTCTAGTTTCAGCATAACTATCTTCGTTTTCTCCTTTTTCTATCCTAGTATCTAGGAATATCCACATAATAATAATAAATCCCTGAGAACCAAACCACCTTATTATCTTGCACTATCGGTTGCACATATTGCGATAGTTGTCCATTACCAAGCGTTTCTATACTGCTAAGTTGTTTCCCATTCTCATCAATAACAACATATTTCATAGCCTCACTTTGAGCTACTGGGTTACCACTTGAACCAAATGTACAATCAAACTCAATCCACATAACCATAAAGTTTCCATCATCAAGTTTAACTAACTTTGGCGTACTACCAAATTTATTTGTGTTTGTGTAATTTGTAATATAAACTTCATTTGTTTTGCCCGTTGATTTGTTTGTCGTTAAAACAACAATATCTCTCTCCTGCTTTGTGATGCCCTGAATATCAAAACTTGTAAACCCTGACACTGTGTCATAATCTATCAAACTAATAGCAGTTACATAGTTTGTTTTTCCTACTTCAAATCCACCAACCGTCAAACCTGTTTGGTTTGCCCCAACCGTTCCTGGGATATCTAGTATTTCTGTTTGAGAGTCTTTAAAACTGCTTGCTGATTTATATTCCGTAATAACTACCGCTCTAGGATAAGCATCGCCATGGTCAAGAAATACAGCTTGATTTCCATCATATTGTACAAATTGATTGAACGAATGACTTACATGGTTTGGTTGCATATACGTCGAAGTTGTTCTAAACTCATAGTTCATAGTTTTTGTATCAATTTCCAAAGTTAATTGCATTTGGTGATTAAGTCCGTCTGAACTACTAGCAAAAGCTCGTCTTGCAGTATGTAGAATTAATGTGTCACCATTTGACGCCATAGAAACACTTCCAGAATGAAACGGAGTTTGAACATATACATCTCCACCCATAACAGACGTAGTTCCTTGAAGTTTGAAGTTTTTGTCGTATTTCTCTATGCGTATAACTTCAAGATTTTTAAGTTCCTCCATATTTTCTTGACCTGTCACCACAAAATAATAGTCATCTGTTTCATGAAATCCACCAAACAACGGCAAACTTAATGGCAAAGTTTGTGCCAACGTTTGCTCTAACGTATCAGGGTCAAAACCTTGGATAATTATATTGCTACCATCATTATCAACCAAAAATAGAGTGTTGTTTTCCTCAAATAAATAACGTTGTGGTGCACTCGCCCATCTTGAAGTGCTTGAACTTATACTTATTGCTGAGTCTTTATAATTGTCTACTATGCTTGCTCTGTTGTTATCAATAATTTCTGAATTATCAGCTTCTGTTGCAGTAATTTCTGTATCATCAGCTTCTACTTCAACAATTACTGTATTATCCACTTGTGCATTAGTAGCTGTTTTTCCTGTGAATGTAGCTATTTTGGATACACCATCATACGATACTTCCAAATCTAATGCATATGCTATAAATTTAATTGGTGCATATGCTCTGCCATCAACGATTTGCATCGTTTCGTCCATGTCTATAAACCTCGTACTCTCAAAATGAATTCTTCTTGCTCCATTTTCTATTGAAAATACTTCAGCTCCATGTGTTATAGTAACAACACCATTTTCAAAAACAATATCCTTGTCTTCAATCCCCAAAAACACTGCCAAATCTCGTATACCAACCATACTTCTACCTGTGTCAGATAAATAAGGCATACTAGTCGTTTCAACAGGTGTGCCATTAACAGTGGCTTTCCCCGTTTCAAAATTTAATACAGCTTCTATTTGACTACTTGCTTGAACTTGCATTGGCGAAACAAGTCCCGTTCCAACTATAAGTGCCGATAACACTATAAGTAAATTTTTACATTTTTTGCTCATTTTCTTCCCCCTAAACTGTTTTCATATTTTATATTAATCCATATTTTTCTATAAGTCAATATATTTCTACACAAAAAAAATACACCGCAGGCTATTGCCCACGATGCTATTCACTTCCCCCAAATTTTGTATATCACCGTACCTATAATTATCGCAAGCAAAACACCAAGTAAAATACTATATATTACTCTAACAGGGTTCAAACATAACATCCCCTTTTCCGCCTCGTCGCAATACATAATATGATTAGTGTTAGCCCATTTAGAACTTAAAATGTTCCATA
>LNZQ01000077.1 GCA_002007315.1 Epulopiscium sp. Nele67-Bin004 | reverse complement strand
AAAACCAAAAAATATACTGGCTTACATTAGTTATGGGTCTTATGGGCTGGGCTAGTGTTGCGAGACTTGTTAGAGGACAAATTTTAAGTTTAAGAGAGCGTGAATTTATGGTTGCAACAGAGGCAACTGGTATTCACCCTGTAAGAAGAATTATGAAACACCTTGTTCCAAACGTTATGCCACAGCTTATAGTTGTTGCAACGATGGGAATGGGTAGCGTTATATTAACAGAAGCGGCGTATAGTTATCTTGGAATTGGAGTTCCGTTCCCATATGCATCTTGGGGCAACATGGTTAACGTTGTTAGTGACCCGATTATTCTTCGTGAATATGTGTTTATGTGGTTGCCACCGGGATTATGTATTCTTATAACTGTACTTGGCTTTAACTTTGTAGGTGATGGGCTACGTGATGCCTTTGACCCTAAAATGAAAAGGTAGGTGATTGATATGAAAACGGCAGAGCAAAAAGAAGCTGCAAAAAAAATGAAAGAAATAGCAAAATCTAATAGAGCGATTATGAAAAAGTTTGAAGCTGAAAAGAAACGTAAAAATGTGCCAGCGTCAGAATATCAAACTACTATGAAAAATCCAAATAACATACTTGAAATTGAAAATTTACACACGTATTTTTATACCGATATGGGCGTTGTCCGTTCGGTAAACGGTGTAAATATCGAAATTCCACACGGTAAAACGGTTGCACTTGTTGGTGAATCAGGCTGTGGAAAATCTGTTACAAGTATGTCAGTTATGAAACTTGTTATGGGGCCGTCTGGACAAATTACAGACGGTGCTATAAGATACAACCGTGCAAGTGGCCCTGTTGATATCGTTAAGACGCCTCTAAAAGAGATGCAAAAAATTCGTGGAAATGAAATTTCGATGATTTTCCAAGAACCGATGACAAGTCTTAACCCAGTGTTTAGAATTGGTGCTCAAATTGAAGAAGCAATTATGCTACATAGACCAGACGTGAAAAAAGATGACCTTAAAGCACAAACGATTAAAATGCTTGAGCTTGTTGGGATTGCACGTGCGGAAGGTGTGTATAAATCGTTTCCACATGAGCTTTCTGGAGGTATGCGTCAACGTGTTATGATTGCGATGTCACTTTGTTGTAATCCAAAAATGATTATCGCTGACGAGCCTACGACGGCACTTGACGTTACAATTCAAGCACAAGTTCTTGAGTTGCTTAGAGATTTGAAAGATAAAATCGACGCAAGTATACTTTTAATAACGCATGACCTTGGGGTTGTTGCCGAAATGGCAGATTACGTTGTTGTTATGTACGCAGGTCGAATTGCAGAGCAGGGGACGGCACACGAAGTGTTTTTAAATCCAAAACACCCATACACTATCGGGTTAATCAAAAGTAAACCTGTTGTAAATCAAATTGTTGATAGACTGTATTCGATACCAGGGGCGGTTCCAAACCCTGTGCATTTGCCAAACCACTGTTATTTTAAAGATCGTTGTAACATGTGTGTTGACGCTTGCAATGGACCACTGCCAGAACTGCAAATTATTGAAAATGGACACAAAGTAGCCTGTCACCTTTATAAAGGAGGGAACTCATAATGGATAATGAAGTAGTGTTAAAAGTTGACAATTTGAAAAAACATTACCCTATTAGGGGTGGTTTGATGCAAAAAGTTGTTAGTCGTGTTAAAGCTGTTGATGGAGTATCGTTTGAAGTTAAAAAAAGTTCGACTTTCGGGCTTGTAGGTGAGTCTGGCTGTGGGAAAACTACAGTTGGGCGTACACTGCTTAGACTTCACGAAAATGACGGCGGTAGCGTTATGTTTGATGGGAAAGATTTGTTCGCATTGTCGAAAAAAGAACTTCGTGACGTTCGTCCACAAATTCAGCTTATTTTCCAAGACCCGTATAGCTCACTTAGCCCAAAAATGCCAGTTGGTGAAATAATTGGGGAAGCTGTACGAGAGCACAAACTTGTGCCAGACAAAGAAATTAGAAGTTACGTTATGCAAATTATGCGTGAATGTGGACTTCAAGACCACCATATTGACCGTTATCCTCACGAGTTTTCGGGGGGGCAAAGACAGCGTATATGTATCGCACGTGCAATTGCACTTCAACCAAAAGTGGTAGTGTGTGATGAGCCAGTGTCGGCACTAGACGTGTCAATTCAGGCACAAGTTATAAACTTGCTTATGGATTTACAACGTGATAGAGGTATAAGTTATGTGTTTATTTCTCACGATTTGAGCGTTGTTGAGCATATTTCGGACGAAGTTGGGGTTATGTACCTTGGCAATTTGGTTGAAAAAGCACCTAGAGAAGAAATTTTCAAAAATCCAATGCACCCATACACAAAAGCGTTGTTTAGTGCAATTCCGATGCCAGACCCAACGGTTAAGATGAACCGTATCGTATTGGAAGGGGACATTCCGTCGCCAGCAAACCCGCCAGATGGGTGCAAGTTTCACACGAGATGTCGTGAATGTATGGACATTTGTAAAACACAGCGTCCAGAATATAAAGATAGAGGTGGCGATCACTTTGTGGCGTGCCATTTATACAACTAAGGAGGCATTATGAAGAAACAAAATGATTGGGATAATGATTTGATTGGGCTAGACTTGACTTGGAAAGAAAAAAAGGCAATGATTTTGGCGGCATATTCAGTTATGCTCCCAATTGCTACTATATTTTTTGTAGCGTTCTTTTTGTTTTTTGTCTTTGTAGATGTATTCTGGTTCTAAAAAAAATAAACCATTTACCGTTTGGTAGTGGTTTATTTTTTTGCTTTTTGGGCATACTCATAATGAGGTGATATTATGGACAATTATAATTTTGTATCGAATAACTTTACTGACTTAGACTTTCAATTCACTTGGATTAAAGAACTTACAAAATACGAGGACCAGCCTATTAATACTAGCGATTATATCGCCGATGAGGATCAGTAGGGGACGTCACTGGCGTCCCTCTACAAAAGAAGTTTTATAATTTCAAGTTTTTGGTCAGAAGTAAGCTCTTTTCGGTGTTCTGACACCATACGTTTTATCGTATTAAAGTTATACTTCTCGTCAAGCTCCTGTCCTAATAAATATTCAACTGTTGTATTTAGCTCAATTGCGATTTTGGCTAGAGTTTCGCTTTTTGGCAAGCCCTTACCCGTTACATACCTGCAAATACTCATATCGGTAAGACCTACTTTTGCCGCCAAATCACGCTGGGTCAAATTTTGCTCTTTTAACAACCCAGAAAGCCGTGTGCCTAATATGTTCATAAAACCTCCCCCTATAAAGTAGTCTTATATATTATAACATATTGTCGACTTTTGGTCAAACAACTAATAAAATTACAAAAATTGACACTATAATATAACGAAAAAATATAGTATAATAACTTTAATAGAGTTTAGGGGGGGGGAGATAATTGTGAATAAAATAGCAACTTTGGGAGGGCTTGCACTTGTTGGAGGCTCTGCGTTTATGATGAGTAGCGACGGAACTTTAGCAAGCGTTTCTGATGTTGAAGTTGTAACAACTGGAACGATAAATATTGTGGAAGGTGATAACAAATTTGAGATTGCGTTTGAACAACTGGGGGTAGGCGTAAAAGACAGCGTGACAACAGCGTCATATATAAATTTTGAAACAGTTGTCACTGATGGGGATTATGCTTACATCACGACGTCACACGTGTTAAACGATAAGGCATATGTTTCGCATGAGTTACCAAATGTGGAGTGTATTATGTGCTACGACTTAACTAGAGATTTTTCAGCGTTTGAAGATGACTTTAACGTGAGTAGCATTAGCGGTTATATGGAAAGTGACGACGGTTACACATCGCACCATGTATCTACAACAGTTGTAGGTGATGACATCGAAATTTCTTTGAGCTATGAACAAAAATATAAATTAAGATAGATAGTTAGGTCTATCTTTTTTTTTATTTTATGGTATAATATGAGATAATACTTTCAAATAAGGAGGAAACGTATGAAATTTTTTGAGATAAATGGACCTTTTTTCAAAATTGGTACAGAACTTGCCGACTTAATGATATTAACGCTGTATTGGCTTATTGGGTGTTTGCCGATTATAACTATCGGAAACTCAACTGCAGCGTTATTTTACGTTTATGGAAAAAAAATGCGCAATGAAGATGTGTATATTACAAAAGACTTTATAAAAAGTTACAAAAATAATTTTAAACAGTCTATACCTATTACAATTTTGTTACTTGTGTTATGGACAAGTGCATTTCTCTACACTATTATGCGACCGATGGGATTTGATGTTTGGGGCATAATGTTTGCAGGATTATCAATATTTTTTGTATTTGAAGTTTCAATAGTAAGTATTTATGTTTTTGCACTTTTATCAAGATATTATATGAGTATAAAAAGTACATTTGTAACAGCATTTTTGTTAGCTAATAAGCATATATTAACTAGCATAATGTTATTAATTATATTTGCAACAGTTGTATTTTTTGCACTACTTATGCCAATTATATTTATTATGAGCCCTGCACTTGCCGTAGCGATGCAAACATTTTTTATACTTCGTGTATTTAACAAAAATATGCCAAACGTTCAAGAAGATGAACCAGAAGTTGAAATATATGAAGAATTAGAACAAAAAGAAGTTGCACCGACAGAGGACAAAGACTTTTTGAAATATATTTAATAGTATCGTAAAGGAGCTGACATAAATGGGCACACTTTTTCTCCAGTTTTTAATGGTAATGTTTATTATCGGATTTATAAATATGATAGCTAACGTTTTAAAAATACGAAAGCTCATAAAAGACAATCAAGACAATCCTAACGTTAAAGGTATTGCAATTGTAAATGGTGAGCTAAAAATTATAGAGGAGGGGGAAGAACCTCCAAAAACAATTAAAGTAGAACCACTTGTTAAATGCGGGTGTGGTAAACATATAGAAAAAAATAATTCATATCGACTAATCAAAAATGAGCAAGAACATCACTTTTGTTCGTGGGATTGTCAAGAAGAATTTGTAAGCACGATGGAATAAAATCCCACAAGGCGACCAATATCTATAATTTGGTAGGTATAGTCGTCTTTTTATTGTTGAAAATAATCGTGTAATAATATATAATAGATAGGTAACAAAATTTAATAAAAGAGGGGATGACATGAACAAGAGAACTTTAGGTATGCAAATGAGAATTGCTTTTAGTGTTATTTTAGTTATAGTTCTTCTCGTTAGTAGTGCCATTAGAGCAATAACAATTACTTTTGATGAAATTGATAGTGCAGAATTTACGTCAAAAAGTAATTCACAAATTGCCGTTAATGCGATAAATACAGGTATGACTGAAAAAATAACTCTTATTGAGGCGTTAGTTATGCAATTTAGCACTGGGCTTGAACGACGTTCAATTAGTTACGAATTGTTACAAAGTTATTTAGAAATGCAAGCAAGCAACCGTGACACTATTGACTCGATGTTTTTTGCTAGTGCAAATGATAATTTTGTACATTCGACAAGTTGGGACTTGCCAGCAGGTAGTGACATAACACAACGTGAATGGTATGCTGGAGCAATAAACACTGATGAGGCATACATTTCAAATCCATATATAGACTTACTTACAGGTAACAAAATTATATCTGTATCAAAAAGAATGATGTCTTCTGCAAATCACGTTATCGGAGTGCTAGGGATAGATATTTACTTAGAGGATTTGCGTGAAATGATGCTAGACATTTCAACAGAAGATGGTTCATACGTATTTTTAATTAATGATGATGGGGATATAATCGCCCACACAAACGCAGAACTTATGCCGATAATCGGTGGTAGTCAAAATGTTTCTGCAATCGACAGTAGTTTTACACAAGTGTTAAATTTAGCTGAGGGTGAAATGATTAGACTTCACGATGGAAATGCAGCGTACTACACAACTGTGCAAGCTGTGCCACGTACACCATTTAAAGTAGTTTCTTGTTATCCAGCGAAATATGTGTTTGATAACATTATGGAAGAAATTATGTATAGCGGTCTGTTGATGGCTGGGGCGTTAATTTCGCTAGTATTTTTAGTTAGAATTATCGTTGCTAGATACATTTCACCACTTCAAGACGTTGTTCATACGCTTGATGAGATGAAAGGCGGAAACTTGCATGTTTCTGTTGACCAGATTAGAAGACCAAACCAAGAAGTTGAAGATTTGGTGTCGTCACTTGACGTCGTGCAAAAAACGATTACTTCGTATATAAATGAAATTGATGATATTTTGGATTCGTTTGCAAATGGAGATTTTACGAAACAGCCTACGCAAAATTATATAGGTGACTTTGGAAAAATCAACACTTCATTAGTAAACATTTCTAACAACTTGGCTGGACTTATTGCTAACACGCAAAATTCAACAAATGAAGTTAGTTCAGCGGGTAGCCATATTGCAACATCTGCACAAAACTTGGCTTCGGCAACAGTTGAGCAAACTGCATTAATTGCTTCCTTTAAAGAGGAAACAGTACAAGTTACTAAAGATGTAATTGGAATTATCGGTGAAATTGATAAAAGCTATGAAATTACAAAAGGTATGGCTACAAAAGCGGAAGACGGAAAAGAAATTGGTGCGAACTTGTCTGAGGCTATGCGACTAATTAGTACGTCAACGAAAAGTATGTCGGAAGTTATCAAATTAATTGATGATATCGCAGAGCAAACAAACTTGCTTGCACTTAACGCATCAATTGAGGCGGCACGAGCAGGCGAAGCGGGTAAAGGATTTGCTATCGTTGCGGGTGAAGTGCGAGAGCTTTCTCACAAAACGTCAGAAATCGTTCAAGATATTTACGAAATGATTAATAGCAATATATCAAGCTTAACGCAAGGGGAAACTATGGTTGACAGAACAGTTGTTGCACTTGATTCAATTGCAGACGCAAGTTCTGAAACGCTTAGTATGTCACAGCAATTATCGGAAGATGCAATTTCGCAAAAAGACGCACTAAACAGAATTATTAAAAATGTTGAGCAACTTGAGTCTGAAATATCTAAAAATACAGGTATATCAGAAGAAAATGTTGCGATAAGCAAAGAGCTTGACGCACAACTTGTAAGCTTAAAAGCACAACTTGATAAATTTAGAGTATAAAAAAAAGACTGTAGACGAAATGTTTACAGTCTTTTTGCTGTTTAATAAAATGGGAAGTATAATCCGTATACTAAAATTACAAATGCGAAAACCATTCTATATATTGCAAAATATCGCATTGGCTTTTTCTTCAAAAACTCTAGGAACGAACCTATAACGACTAATGCAACTATAAACGATACGAAAAACCCAGTGCCAAGTGCCCACCATTCGTTTGTTGTAAGTGCAGCGTGTGCCTTAAACATTTTGATGATAGCTTGACCAAACATAACTGGTATCGCTAAGAAAAATGAATATTCAGCAGCTGCAACTGTCGTTAGTCCAACGTTCCATCCGCCGATTATAGTTGATGCCGAACGTGACACCCCTGGGATAATCGACAACACTTGAAAACAGCCGATGATAAATGCTTGCTTTGGTGTTATAACGACTTCAGAAAGCGATGTAGTTTTGTTTGAACGTAGTTTGTTTTCGGAAACTATCATCCAAATTCCCCCGAAAAACAATGCACATGACACTGTTAGCGGATTGAAAAACAACTCTTGAACTAAATCATCAAACGGCAACCCGATTGCAGCTGCTGGTATGCAAGAAATTACTATCATACCCCAAAAATATAGACCACTTTTTGTTAGTGGCGTGTCTGGCGATGGCAACAAATGCACGATTGTATCAATGATTTTCTTGCGGTACAAAACGACAACGGCAAGTATCGCTCCAAGTTGAATAACCATGTTGAACATATCAACAAATGCCTTGTCCGAATGTCGGTAAAAATCAATTAAATTTGAAAACACAACTAAATGACCTGTCGATGAAACAGGCAAAAACTCCGTTAGCCCCTCTATAACTCCAAGTATGGCGGCTTTAAATAAAAATAAAAAATCCAATTCTGTCCCTCCTCAATTCTGATAACATATTCTCTCACAAAAAGCCATATTAATCAATATATTTTATGCAAACACTATTATAAATATGAAAGCTTGTGCTATAATATAGAGATGTTACATTTTTAGGAGGGCAAAAAAATGAGAAATAGAATTTTGGAATTGCTTGAAGAAAGCAGTCATTATACAGCTGAAGATATATCGGTTATGATAGGTGCATCTATCGACGAAGTTAAGGCAACGATAGCCGAGCTTGAAAAAGAGCAAATTGTGTGCGGATACAAAACGCTTATAAATTGGGATAAAGTTGAGGAAAAAGAAATTGTTACGGCACTAATCGAGCTTAAAGTTACACCTCAACGTGGTGAGGGCTTTGACAAAATCGCTAGACGCATATATATGTTTAAAGAAGTGCAATCAGTGTATTTGATGTCTGGAGGGTTTGACCTGACTGTAATCGTTGAGGGGCGAACTATGAAAGACGTTGCTATGTTTGTTGGACAAAAACTTGCGACGCTTGATACTGTTATGGGAACTGCAACGCATTTTGTTTTGAAAAAATACAAAGACCATGGTGTAATTTTTGAAGAACCTAAAAAAGATGAAAGGATGGTAATTTCTCCATGAGTATAGAAAACAAAATAGCTAAACGTGTAAGCGAGATGCCACCGTCTGGGATAAGAAAGTTTTTTGATGTTGTTAATGAAATGGGTGACGCAATTTCTCTTGGGGTTGGAGAGCCAGATTTTGACACGCCTTGGCATATTCGTGAGGAGGCGATTTATTCGCTTGAGCAGGGCAAAACGGTGTATTCGGCAAATTCTGGACTGCTTACGCTTAGAGAAGAAATTTGCAAATACATGAAACGCCGCTTTGAGCTTGAATATTGCCCGCAGACGCAAACACTTGTTACTGTTGGTGGAAGTGAGGGGATAGATGTGTCGCTTAGGACGCTGCTTGACGGGGGAGAAGAAGTGCTTATACCTGAACCATCGTTTGTGGCGTATATGCCGTGTACGACGTTTGCAGGGGGCGTGCCTGTGACGATTTCAACAAACGCAGACAACGACTTTAAATTGACTGCAAAACAGCTTGAGGACGCAATTACGCCAAAGTCTAAAATACTCATCTTGCCGTATCCAAATAACCCGACAGGTGCTATTATGGAGCGTCATGAGCTTGAGGAGATTGCAAAAGTTGTTATAAAACATGACTTGATTGTGTTGTCTGATGAAATTTATGCAGAGTTAACTTATGGCGTAAATCACGTGTCTATCGCAAATTTGGACGGAATGTATGAGCGTACTGTTATACTTAGCGGGTTTTCTAAGGCGTATGCAATGACGGGGTGGCGACTTGGATATGCACTAGGACCAGCACCTGTTATTGATGCGATGACTAAAATGCACCAATATGTGCTTATGTGTGCACCGACTACGAGCCAGTATGGAGCTATTTCGGCTATGAAAAATGGCGATAGCGACATTAGAGAGATGCGAAAAGCGTATGACGGACGCAGAAAGCTTATGATAGAAGGCTTTAGAAAAATGGGGCTGTCTTGCTTTGAGCCAAAAGGGGCGTTTTACGTTTTTCCATCTATAAAAGAAACGGGAATGACAAGTATAGAGTTTTGCGAAAAACTTCTTGAGGAAGAAAGAGTTGCAGTTGTCCCTGGGACGGCGTTTGGAGCGTCTGGCGAAGGGCATATCCGCTGTTCGTATGCGTATTCTGTTGATGAACTTAAAGAGGCGTTGGTGCGAATAGAACGTTTTGTGTCGAGGCATATAAATGGATAATCGAGAAGAAATAATTGATGGCAACGTTGTTATGCAAGCAAGCCCCCGTTGGGAACATAGCGATATCGTGAGAAATTTATGTTTCGTTATTCAGCGTCATTTGTCGCCAGATTGTATCGTATATTCTGATAATGTTGACTTAGTGATTGATGATAAAACTAGATATATTCCAGATTTGTTGGTGACAAAAAAAGAAAATCGTTTGCCAAACGGAAAAGTTGGGGGTGTGCCAAAGCTAATTGTTGAAGTGTGGTCACCCGACAACACGACAAAAGAACGACTGCTAAAAAAAGATAAATATGCTAGACTTGGTGTAAACCAATTTGTAGAAATAGATTACAAGGCAAAATTTGCGATAAACAATTTATTAACAAACGGGGCATATTATACAGACAAACATGTTGTTGCTCGTGAAGACGCTGAATTTGTTGACGACGATGGCAATCCTGTTGAAGTAGATAGAAAAATACACATTAATTGCATCAATTTGGACGTTGATATTTTAGATTTGTTTAAAGACGACGTACTAAAATATTTATAAAAAAATTGTTAATTTAATGGTATATAAATAGAAATTTATGTAAATACTATACTTGAAGAAGTGACGCCTACCGAGGCAACTTACGCTAAGCAAGTCCCCACCTACGGGGACTTTTATTTTTTTGTGTAATAGGACAAACGTGTGCCCTCATAAGTTTGTGTGGGGGTGAGGCTATGTATAACATAACACATGAATTTGTTGACGACACAACCGAAAGCTTTAAAGATAACTTTCAAACTGCAAGATGGCAAATGTTTAAGTCATCAGTTGAAAATTTGAACGAACAAGAAAAAGAAGAACTTCTAAAAAAGTACATAGAGTTTTTAGGTGAATAATATAAAATAAGCCCTCTTAATACGTCGATGTTAAGGGGACTTTTTGTTATTTATTTTTAGAATATTTCAAGAGGATATACAAGTTGATTACTTAGTCTTCAAAAATATCTTCAAGGGCAATTTCAAAATCTGTAAATATGCTAGGTTTTATAAAAGATTGGTATCGCTCTTGTTCTATTTCATCAAGTGTTTCAATTTCATCTGGGAGCATATATTGGTATGCCTCTAGCAGTTCGTATTGACCGTTTATTAAAATATACTGATTTATAGTATCAATTAACGGTTCTACTATCCAATACTCTTTTACACCAATTTTTTCGTACAATCTAAACTTAGTTGATAAATCATCTTTTCTATTGGTAGATAAAATTTCCACGATAAGGCTTGGAACACCGTTGTAGCCATTTGGTGTAAATTTTTCAGGTTCGCACATAACACTTACATCAGGGATAACATGGTTTTTTGGTTTGTCAGGGTTATAGTATATATTACATACTTGATGTACACTGCAAGTTTTTTTTCTAAGATATGTTTCAAAAGCTGCAGTTATACGAAACATAATTTTGTTATGCTTTACACTTGGAGATGGCGACATATAAACGATATCGTCTATTATTTCGACCCTGCGTAGGTTTAAAATATTATCTTCTTGATTTTTTATGTTTTTCATTATATCACGTCCTTTCACAAAAAGTATAACATAAAATTTCTTCAAAAGTAAGAGTTTTCTTTGTTATTGCAAATGCAATTCCGACTGCCGAAGGGGCTATACAATATGCTATGGAACATTCAGAAATTACGCTAAATGACAGCAAATGTTTGGTGCTAGGCTTTGGACGTTGTGGCAAAATTTTGGCTCACAAACTTAAAGGACTTGGTGCGGACGTTGCAATTGAGGCTAGAAAACCTAGCGACCTTGCATTTATTGAGGCGTATGGCTACAAGGCGATACCACTTGCCGAGCTTAAAAAACATTTGTGGCAATACGATTTTATTTTTAATACGATACCAGTTAAGATATTAGATTTTTCGCATGTGGAAATGTGTGGTGATGATGTGTTGTACGTTGAACTTGCGTCGGCACCAGGTGGAATAGAAATGAGTTGTTTGGACGAGTCGGGCATAACTTATGTTGCGGCAATGGGACTTCCAGGCAAAGTTGCTCCAAAGACAGCAGCAAAAATCCTATATCATGGACTTGAAATTATTATGCATAATCAGGGGGAATAACAATGAAAAAATTAGAAGGTCTAAAACTTGGTGTTGCATTGTGTGGCTCTTTTTGCACCTTTGCAAGTGCCGTTAAAATGATACAAAACTTGGTAGACTTAGGGGTAGATGTGCACCCTATTATGACAGACCACGCATACGAGATTACGACACGTTTTGGCAAAAGCGAAGATTTTATCGCACAAATTGAGGAGATTACAGGTAAAGAGATATTGCACACTATTCCATCTGTGGAACCACTTGGCCCAAAAGGTGTGATAGACGCAATTTTAATAGCGCCTTGCACTGGAAACACACTTGCAAAACTTGCGAACGGTATTACAGATACAGCAGTACCGCTTGCGGCTAAGGCACTTCTTAGAAATGCGAAACCAGTTATTATTGCGATTTCAACAAACGACGGGTTGGGGCTTAGTCTAAAAAATATCGGCGAAGTTATTCACAATCAAAGTATTTTCTTTGTTCCATTTGGGCAAGATGACCCAATTAACAAGCCATATTCACTTATAGCAGATTTGGCACTTGTACCAGAAACAATTGAAATGGCTATTAACTACAAGCAAATTCAACCGATTTTAATAAAATAATTTATAGGGGCGTGAAAGTGAACGCCCTTATTTTTGTTATGCTACTAGTCAAAGCAGTTTTAATAGTGATATAATAATGTATTACTTTATTTAGATAGGAGCGATTAGGTGTCTGATTTAGATTTGAACTACATACAAAATTTGTGCCAAAAAGGGAATATAAAATGGACAGCTCACGTTTTGGCAAGATTGCAACAACGAGATATCTCGACTAAAGATGTAAAAAATTGCATTATGACTGGTGAAATAATAGAAACTTATCCTACAGATTATCCTTATCCAAGTTGTTTAATTTTAGGGATTTGTATAAATAATGTTAAATTACATTGTGTTGTAGGTGTTGGGGAAGAATATTTATGGTTTATTACAGCATATAAGCCCAGCTTAGAAAAATGGGATAAAGATTTTAAAACTAGAAAGGCGGAAAATTTATGAAGTGTTTTTATTGTAAAGGTGATATTAGTGATGGTCTAACAAATCATGTAGTGAACTATGAGGAGTGTATAATTATTATAAAAAATGTGCCTTGTGAACAGTGTATTCAATGTGGCGAATCGTTTTATAATGATGAAATTGCTACAAAAATAGAAGATATTTTAACTGAGGTTAAAGTTATAGTGAGTGGTGTAGCTGTATTTGAATATGGCAAAATTGCATAAAAACAAATCACCCGCATGGCATAAAAACGAGGGCGGCCAATGACCGCCCGTACATATAATTATTGCAATAATTGTAGCACTTGTTGTGGAGCTTGATTTGCTTGTGCAAGCATCGCTTGTGTTGCTTGTGTTAAGATGTTGTATTTTGTGAGTGTAACCATTTCTTCGGCCATATCTGTATCACGAATGTTTGACTCGGCAGACTGCAAATTTTCGGCTGTGTTATCAACGTTTGAAATTGTATATTCAAGGCGATTTTGCACCGCACCAAGTCTTGCACGTTGTTCAGAAATAGCGTTTATAGCGGCATCAATCGCAATAAGTGCGGCACTTGCTTTTTCTGTTGTTGCAACGCTTAGCCCTGTAAGTTCAAGAGCCGCAACACCCATTGCCGAAATTTCAACAGTAATTTTTTGGTCTTGGTTTGCACCTGTGTGGAACGAATAAACTGTGCTGCCTTCATAAACTGGAGCGTCTGGGTCATAGTTTAGTTCGTCTAGTGCCTCAGTGTATTCAACGATTTTGTCTGAAATATCTTCCATGTAAGTGTCATATTGTGCTTGGTTTGACTCGTAATACCCGTCAAGTGCTTGTTGGTCGTTATAAGCCCAATATGATTGATATTGGTTGACTATTTCGTTGTATGCATCTATATCGTCAGCACTGTTGGTAACTGTGTCAGTTGGGTCAAAGTCTGGATCTAATGCGTTGTACGCTGTTTCAAGTGCATCATAGTCAAAATCTGGGTCTTCAACAGTTGCGTCATAATTTGCGTCGTCCATAAAACTTGGGTCATACAAAGTTACGTCAAATTCAGGGTCACCAAACATCGCTGCGATAGCGTCTTCGTCCATTTCAAATCCTTCTGCTTGCAAATTCTCATAATATTCAAGAGCCGCAGTAAGCTGTGCGCCGTCTGTTAAGCTTGGGTCGGTCACATCAGATGTCCACTCGATATATTTTTCCTCCCAAACGTCAAGCGACAATTTTACGTCGTCTGAAAGCTCCTCGTACAAAGCTTCAACGTCATAG
This sequence comes from Epulopiscium sp. Nele67-Bin004, assembly GCA_002007315.1. Next base: position 13,468 of record LNZQ01000077.1, on the reverse strand, counting down.
CTTACCAAATTTCCGTCGTCGTCGATAATGTCAACTTCTGTATCGTTGTTTGCTGTTGCGGCTGCGATTTTTTGAGATGTCGTTAAGTTGTTCCACTGTTCTTCGGTATATTCTGGGTTGCGGTATGCTTGATAATCAAGACCTGCGATGCCTATTTCTAAGTCGGCGTATGTGTCGCCACCTGCAACTGTTGCGATTTCGATTTGTTCTTCGGCGTATGCGATACCCTCAAAGTAGTTGTCAGCTGTTTTTGGGTCGTTAAGTTCAGGGTCAAACACCCCTAAGTCGCCTGCAAGAACTTGCATACCGTTAAACTCTGTTTTGTCTGCGATCCCGTCAATTTCTTCAAGAAGTTCTGTAACTTCAATTTGGATTTTTTCTCTGTCTTCAGCTGAATATGTATCGTTAAGTGATTGAATAGAAAGTTCTCGCATGCGTTGCAACATTTCGTGTGACTCGCTTAGTGCACCCTCTGCGGTTTGGATAAGCGATATACCGTCTTGTGCGTTGCGACTTGCTTGTTCAAGTCCACGGATTTGGTTGCGCATTTTCTCCGATATTGCAAGACCCGCTGCGTCGTCTGCCGCACGGTTTATTCGCATACCTGAAGATAGCTTCTCCATTGATTTTGATTGCCCAAGTTGATTGATACCTAAGTTTCTATTTGCGTTGATTGCTGCCATGTTAGTATTGATTATCATAAAAATATCCTCCTTTTATATGCAACTGAAAATGTATAAGCGGGCGAGCCTAGGCTCACCCTTAAAATATTAACCAACTTATCCAAGTAGTTGTAACACTTGTTGTGGTGCTTGGTTTGCTTGTGCAAGCATTGATTGAGATGCTTGTGCGAGGATATTGTATTTAGTAAGTGTAACCATTTCAGATGCCATATCTGTGTCACGAATTTGAGATTCTGCAGATTGTAGGTTTTCAGCTGTGTTGTCAACGTTTTTGATTGTGTGCTCAAGGCGGTTTTGAACTGCCCCTAAAATTGCACGTTGTTGAGATACCATTTCAAGAGCTGCGTCGATAGCTTCAAGTGCTGCACTTGCTGATTCTTGGTTTAAGATGTTAACTTCTGTAAGTCCAAGAGCTTCTGCGTCCATACATGCGATATCAACGCTAATTTTTTGATCACCGTTTGCTCCAACGTGGAATGTGAACGTTTGAACGTCGCCAGAACCAATAGGAGTGTCGTCGCCGCTACCACCGTCGTCACCACCATCGCCGTCATCACCATCGCCACCATCATTGTTAGTGTCGTTATTAGCAGTTGCAACAGCTTCTTTGTATGCAGCCATAGTTGCTTCAACGTCAGCTTGTAGGTCGGCGAATGTTGCACCAGATGGATCGGTTGTTGATCGAGATCTGTCTAGTGCTGTATCAACTAAAGTGTCAAATGTTTCATCAGCAGCAGACAAAATGTCATCTATTTTTGTAAGGTCATCAATCTCACTATAATTTGAGGCATCATAATCATCAGTTTCCATATACGCTTTAAGCAATTCTGATAGATCTGAAACCTGATCATACGTATCTTCACCTGCTGAAACTGCTGTTTCGTATGCTTTAAGTGCATCGTTAACAAGTGTTAAGCTGTCTACGCCATTGCTTGCTGTTGCACCGTTAAGAACTAGGTCGATATCGCCTGTGAATGCATCAACTGCAGCTTTAACGCCTATTGCTGCTGCCTCAACGCTGTCATATGATAATTCACCTGCATCTTTTACTGCTTTGTCGTATGCGGCTTGTGCGTCTGTAACTTCTCCAAATGCAGTATCAAAAGCAGTTTCTAAATCCCCAAAGTAGTCTGTGCTACCATCTAATACAGTTGTGTGTACATCGTCATTAAACTTTGTTTTAAATGTAGAGATAGCATTAGCAAGGTCAGTGTAAGTGTCACCAGCGTCTGATCCGATGCTTAAAGTAGAATCAAATGAATTATCGCCTTGATCGTCCACGCCAGAAGCATAATACGCTTTTAAAATATCATCAAAGCTTTCTACTTCGCCGTAGTCACCATCCGCAGGGTCATTTTCATCGGCTGCTAAATATTTTTCATAGTCTGCGATTGCACTACTAATGAAAGAGGCTACAGTATCATCGTGAGCGTTAGCATCTTTGTCGGTAGCAATCCCAGAACCATCTGCACTATAGGTAGTGTTGATATTATCAAGGGCATCAGATATCGCATCTAGTGCGTTAGTTAAATTACTTTCAGCTGTTTTAAGGTCTGCCCCAGCTGCCGCAATAGTTTTTGTTGATTCACTACTTTCACGTGTGATAGAATTTGTTTGTGGTTCTTCATAAGCAATTGCAATCCCTTGAAGTTTAAACATAGCATCAAGACTATCTTGTATTGTGCTACCATTAATACCATCAGAACCAGTGTCAGTGTCTGCTTTATATACTCCGTCAAGTTCGCCAAGTACTTTTATAAGCTCAGCAGCTGTTTCGATTTCCTCAGCAGCTAATGCGGTAGAATCATTACTATCTTGAAGTTTCGCAGTAAAAGCTACTAGATCATCTGAAGAAATACCATCAAAAGTTTCGTCCTCATGATATACTGTATCGCTATCTGTGAAAAGGTCATATAATTCCATTCTTTCTTTAAGATCCATTGCATAATAATCTTCTTTAGTTACAGTTACCGTTATCTCGTTACCGTCGTCGTCTTCATCCATATATTTTATCTCATCATAACCTGAAAACACGTCATCAAGAGCATCTAAAACAGCTTTGATATCATCTAAAGTAGCTTTTGCATTCGCTGAAAGCTCCACATCGCCATCTTCATTTACATAGTTGTTTGTAGTGTCAAGAATGTTGTCGATTTCATCGTTTGCATAATTAAGTAGTGCAAGTGCTTCTTCAGCTGACTCAAGTGTATCAGTGTCTGCGTTAAATTTTGATGGGTCAAATGGCATTTTCACTGTATCATATTCAACTCCGTTTAACGTGTCAAGTTGACCAGTGTATGTTGCAACTTTGTCCATAGCATTTTTGTATTCTGCATAAGCTGCCTCAAGTTCTGCATTGTCAGTGTTTTCAAGTGCAGCATATGCAGCTTTAACAGCTTCAGCACTTGTTTCATCACCGATTTCAGTATAATAATTTACAACATATTCATATCTATCTTCAAATTCCAACGTGTTAAACTCGGCTTCTGATAGAGGAGAAAATTCAGTTGTAGTTATTGTTTTGCTCTCAGTTGTAGTTGTTGAAGTTTCCTCTGGTCCTGGATAAGCCAAAAGGTCATTTAACGCTTTGATCTCTGAATGTGATTCAGTTAAAGTATTAATTTCACTGTTGAAATAGTCAATAGATTGTTGAAGTTCATCGGCATTTTGTGAGTCTGGGATGTCAGTTGCAGGATCAAATCCAGCAGGTGGAGTTTCTGTTAACTCTCCGCCACCAAGAAGATTGATACCGTTAAACTCAGTTTTTTCAGCAATACCATTAATCTCCTCAATAAGTTGTTGCACCTCAAGGTCAAGTTTTTCTCTATCGCTATCAGTGTAAGTTCCGTTTAGTGATTGAACAGCAAGTTCACGAATACGTTGCAACATTTCTTGAGTTTCGCCCAACGCACCCTCAGCAGTTTGGATAAGAGAAATACCGTCTTGAGCGTTTCGGCTCGCTTGGTTTAACCCGTTGATTTGAGCACGCATCTTTTCAGAGATTGCAAGACCCGCAGCGTCGTCCCCCGCTCTGTTGATACGTAGACCAGAAGATAATTTTTCCATTGAGCTTGCTTGAGCGTTGTTGTTGATAGCTAAGTTTCTGTTGGCATTCATAGCCATTAAGTTGTTATTGATTACCATATGAATTCCTCCTTGAATTTTCGATATATAAAAATTTGTAGCATCTTGCCACATTGGTTTATAAACAAACTGTATGTATTTTTTTGCCAGTTTGCTTATCTGATATATATATCGCACAATAAAAAATAAACTTAAATTCATATATTTAGTTATAATGTAGTACAAGTTGGCTTGTATATAGTGATATGTTACAAAAATATACGAGCACTGCCCGTTTCAATAGGTATGTTTTGCTTGTGTCAGAAAATGGCGTACAACTTGTTATATGGCTGTCAAGATTGTACTTCGACAAATTTTTTAGTGGTAATGCTAAATTACAAAAAATATAAAAATAGATATATCGCCGTCACCCATATATACCGTAGGGGCGGTCATTGGCCGCCCGCATACATCCATACCGCCCGCATTGCCCGAATATATCATATGGGCTATTTATAAAACGGGTGGTTCATAAAAAAAGATGGGCGGCCAGTGACCGCCCCTACGTGCATCGTTTAAACAACAACCAAAATGAACCTTACATATGTACAACTTGCAAATTTTATATTCATATTTCCTAAAATTCACGCATAACGTTATAATAATCAACAAAAATGGGGTATACAAAGCGTATACTTGCAAAACAGGATATTATAGGAGGGAATTAAAATGAAAAAGTTTGTAGGAGTTTTATTAGCATTAACAACTATAATGGTGGCAGGTTGTAGCAGTGGGGACACAGCAACGCCAACGTCAAGCACATCAACATCATCTGAAACTAAATCGGAAACTAAATCTGAAACTAAATCTGAAACATCAGACACTAACAATGAAACATCAAAAGTTTGGGTTATCGCAACCGACACTGTTTACATACCGTTTGAGTATACAAACGAAAACAACGAATTTGTAGGTATCGACGTTGACTTGCTTGCGGCAATTTCGGCAGACCAAGGCTTTGAATATGAACTTCACAGCTTGGGGTGGGACGCAGCCGTTGCCGCAGTTCAAGTTGGGCAAGCGGACGGACTTATAGCAGGAGCAACGATAAACCAAGAGCGTAAAGACTCTGGTTGGATTTTCTCAGATGGATATTTTGACACAGAGCAAACGTTCGTTGTTGAACTAAACAGCGATATTTCTTCTTTTGAAGACTTACGTGGCCAAAACGTTGCAGTTAAAAACGGAACAGCGGGGGCAAGTTTCGCAAACAGCATAAAAGATGAATACGGCTTCACAATTACGGTTTTTGAAGACTCTCCAACTATGTATCAAGACGTTATACTTGGCAACAGTGCCGCTTGTATCGAGGACACACCAGTTATGGCAGCGTCTATCAAATCGGCAAACTTGGCACTAAAAATTCCAGAAAACATGGCTAACGATAGCTCGGCATACGGCTTTGCAATTATGAGCGAAAGTTCGTATGAACTGCTTGATATGTTTAATGCAGGTCTTGCAAACGTTGTGGCATCAGGCGAATATCAAGAAATCGTCGACAAATATTTAAAATAAGGTGGCGAGAGTATGATTGCAATTATTGAAGTTTATGGCGAGATGCTTGTCGCTGCACTTGGTAAAACGCTACTTTTGACGTTGCTATCACTGTTTTTTGGAATGATTATCGGTATGATAGTTGCACTATTTAACGTGAGTGGCAACAAAGGTTTAAAACTTTTGGGGAATATTTATGTGGACGCCGTTCGTGGCGTTCCCCTAATCGTTTTGGCGTACTTCGTGTATTTTGGAATTCCAGCAGGAATGAAAATGATAGGCATAGAAACATTTAGGTTGTCCGCACTTCAAGCGGGTACAATTTCGCTTTCGATGAACAGTGGTGCGTATATGGCGGAAATTTTTAGTGCTGGAATTGAAAGTATTGATAGAGGGCAAATGGAAGCTAGCCGAAGTTTGGGGCTAACTTATGGACAGGCGATGAGGTTTGTGATTTTGCCACAAGCAGTTGTGGTGATGATTCCGTCTATTATTAACCAGTTTATTATTACGTTAAAAGATACGTCTATATTGTCTGTTATCGGATTTCCAGAGCTTACAAACACGGGGAAAACAATTTCTGGTAACACGTTTAAATCGCTTGAAACGTGGGCGATTATCGGTATAATGTATATGGTTGTTATAACGATACTTAGCAAGACTGCGAAACGTCTTGAAAACAAAATAAATAACGGTCGGCATTAACTCCCCCTATCGCCTGATGGCGATTTTCCCCCTCGGGGAGGGGGACATTTGTGATGCAAAAAAAGTCCCCCTCACTGAGGGGGAAGGAACAAAGTGACAGGGGGAGTTATAATTCAATTAAACCGCCAAATTGCACGTCGGTTGGCACGATAAATTGATATGAGTGACTGCCCATTTCAACAGTGTACGGGCTATATTCGTGCACCCAACATTCTTTAAACGTCCTTTCTTTGTCGCCAGCAGGCACAGTGTACGTCCCTGTAACTTCGATACTTTCGTTTAAATTGGTTGATAGCGTTTCGCTTAATTTATGTTCAATCATTGTATCAAAACTTGCGGAAATAGCGTGATAGCTAACGTTTGCAGTTGCTGTAAGTGATGAGTCTGTTACGATAATGCTTGATTTGCTAACAGATACGGTAATTATTTTTTTGTATTCGTGGGTATATTCAAGGTGTGGAGGTATCGTGATAGGAGAGCTGTATAATACGATATTGTTTTTTTCAAGCTGTTGTATGTCGTTGTGAAAACCAGACGTAACAGTAAATGAATACACACAATGTGGGTCGTCAATCCAATTGCCAGATGGGATAATAAATTTGCTAGTCGTGCCGTTGTCTTGGTGACCAATATTGATGTAGTTTATAAGCCAATTTGGACTAAAGCCAGAGCCGTCACTTCGTATGTCGATTTTGTATATGTCGCCATAGTCCTCATCAGATTGTATACAGGCTTTTGTTGGATATTGTGCGTGATGAAAGTTGTGGTGTGCATCTAAAATATAGTCGTTTAGTTTGTATTCGATAGAAATACCTCTTGCCCCATAAAGTTTTATGAAAATGTTTGCAAATGTTGTGGCGTGACGCTCTGTGCTTGTTTGAATTTCAATATTATAAGTAGCCATAAAAAAACCCCCTTTTAACATGTATATGCAAAAAGGGGAATAAAAATTATTACAACAATCGTAGGGGCGGTCACTGGCCGCCCGCAAATCGCCGAACATCGCCCGCAAATCGCCGAACACCGCCCGCAAATCACCGAACACCGCCCGCAAATCACCGAACACCGCCCGCAAATCACCGAACATCGCCCACAAATCGCCGAACACCGCCCGCAAATCGCCTATTGCAACAATTGCAACACCATTTCTGGATTTTGATTAGCTTGTGCAAGCATAGATTGGGTTGCTTGTGTTAATATGTTATATTTAGTGAGATTTACCATCTCTTCAGCCATATTAGTATCACGAATTTGTGATTCGGCAGATTGTAAATTCTCGGCAGTGTTGTCCACATTTTTGACAGTGTGCTCAAGCCTGTTTTGAACAGCCCCCAACAGTGCACGCTGACTTGAAATTTTGTCTATAGCCTCATCAACTAGGGCAAGTGCAGCACTAGCCTCTTCTTTAGTGGCAACGCTAAGCTCTGTAATTCCAAGTGCATCAGTTGTCATACTGTCTATGCTAACAGTAATTTTTTGGTCTTGGTTTGCCCCAACGTGGAATGAGAATATAACTGATTCGCCTGTTGATATAGAAGAATTTTCTGGCACATCGTCAGAAAAAGTTGTTGCAACTGAATATACATAGCTGTTAAGTAAATCTGTATAATCTTCAACTTGGTCTTTAAACGTCGTGTTAGATGCTGTTAGAGCCGCAATAGCATCTGCTCCAGGTGAGGTTGATGTGAAACTGGTTCCGCTACCGTCATCTCCACCGTTCATAAGTGTGTAATAGTCATATCCTTTTACAAGTTCAGATAAATCATTAAATGTGTTTGACAAACCATAGTCAGACATTCCGTTTGTCATCTTACTTTCATAAAAGCTTAGTGCGTCTAATATAATTTGTGCAGTTGCTGCATCATCACCGCCAGCATTTACAATGCTTTGTAGAGATGATTTTAATGATGAATATTCAGAGATTAAATCATTGTAAGAAGTGCTAGCTGTTGAAATAGAACCTCCTAAATCGCTAGTTTCCCACACGTCAAGATATGCAAGAGCGTTTGCCACATCGCTATCAAGTAAGTTATTCCAAGCGTCTTTTAGCGCCGTATCCGCAACTGTTCCGTCCCCCGTTGTTGGAACTGATGTAATTCCCGTTGGCATAAGTAGCTCAAGAACTTTTTCTGAAGTCGTCATAGAGTCCCAAGCGTTTTGGTCTAATACGGTTGCATTGTCTATAGCATCTGTAACAGTTTCCCAGTTTGCGTTTGTTTCAAGTGCTGTATATGCAAACTCAATTTCTTCAGCAGCAATTTCGGCAGCAGAAAATACTTGTGCACTGTCAGAAATAATTTCGCCAGTATCTGGGTCAGTTACAACTGTGTCGTCAAAATCATCAAGACCAGTACTTCCTGTAAGTAACGTCATACCGTTAAATTCTGTTTTTTCTGCAATACCTTGAATTTCACTTAACATTTCTGTTACTTCGATATCAATTTTTGCTCTATCCTCTTCAGTAAAAGTGTCGTTTAGCGATTGAATAGAAAGCTCACGTATACGTTGCAACATTTCTTGTGACTCAGCAAGTGCCCCCTCTGCAATTTGAATAAGTGAAATACCGTCTTGGGCATTTCTACTAGCTTGGTTTAAACCACGTATTTGGTTACGCATTTTTTCAGAAATTGCAAGCCCTGCCGCATCATCTGCAGCTCTATTTATACGCATACCTGAGGCAAGTTTTTCCATTGAACTAGCTTGTTCACTGTTATTGATTCCCAAATTTCGGTTCGCATTAACAGCCATAAGATTGTTGTAAATTCTCATATTACTCCTCCTTGAGTCGATTTTAGCGTCTTTTGCTATGTTTATTATTTAATATATCGACAAAAATTATTATACCATAAATAACCAATAGAATATATTACCAAATATTTATTTTTAAAAAATTGCTAGTACTTTGTACCATTTATGTGGTATAATATAGAAAATTTTTGGTAATACTTTAGGGGGAACACACATGGTAATTAATAACAATTTAAGTGCTATGACAGCACACAGGTATGCATTAATACATGATGCAGACCAAGCAACAGCGATAGAAAGACTATCATCAGGATTGAAAATTAATAGTGCAGCGGACAACGCAGCAAGCCTTGCTATATCTCAAAGTATGCGAGCACAAATAAGCAGCTTAAATCAAGCAAGCCAAAATGCACAAGATGGTATTTCGCTTATCCAAACTGCTGATGGAGCACTTTCAGAAGTAAGTGATATACTTATGACAATTCGTGAACTTGCAGTTCAAGCTCAAAATGACACGTATACAGACGAGCAAAAAGCAGTTATGCAAGCACAGGCAGACGAACTTTTAGCCGAGATAACGTCAATTGCAACTGACACCGAGTTTAACACAATGAATTTACTTGGGGCAGGTGCAGAAGACTCAAGCACTGGTGACACTGGAACTAGCGGTGATGCCGGTACGTCTACAGCAGCTGAAACGGCTGAACTTTCAATGTCTATTTCAGTTGAAGAACTAGATTCTATATTTGAGTCGTCTGACCCATCTGAAAATATGACGCTGTATGTGGGTGACACAACACTTACAACAGCTATGAGTAACAGTAGCGTTACAGATGAGTTTGAGGATACAAAATACGTTATCCCAATGCCAGAACCGCCAGCAGAAATTTCATCTTCAGAAATGTTGTCTGACATTGCAGGATATTCAGACTATGCATTGTTTGAAGATGAGGACTACAGCGAATTTGTGGAAATGGAAGAAGCAACAGAAGAGTATTTGGCTAAATATCCAGTTGATGAAGAAGTTGATCCAATGGATCCAGTTACGCAGGACGCATCTCAATACGCAGTTGCAACTATAAACGAAGATACACAGGCAGCAGCAGATGATGGCATTATGGCTGTTGACGGTGGTGGCACTACAGAAGCAGAAACTACAGAACGTGCAACAACGTCTTTCACATTCCAAGTTGGAGCAAACTCAGGTCAATCTATTACACTAGAAATAAATAGTATGACAGCGACGGACTTAGGGCTTGGCGATCTTGATTTAACAAGTTCAGACGCACTTGACAAAATTGATGCTGCAATTGATTTAGTTTCAGCTGAGAGAGCTAATCTTGGGGCAGTTGAAAATCGCCTAGAATATAGAATTAACACACTTAACACGGCATCAGACAATTTGCAAAGTGCGGAATCTGGAATTAGAGATGCAGACCTTGCTAGCGAAATGGTTGATTTCGTTAAGAGTAACATTTTATCTCAATCTGCATATGCTATGATTGCACAAGCAAATCAAGCACCTGAAACGATACTTGCATTGTTGTGGGCATAAAAAAATGAGTTATTGTATACCTATAGGTTTGCAATAGCTCGTTTTTTTTTGTATAATGTAGATTAATAAACAAAAATGGGGGGAGCTTGATAAATGCAAAAAGATTCAAAAGACAAAAGTAAAGTTATACCTATAAACGTAACATCAGAAAAAACGTCTACACAATCTACACAAAGAGAAAAAGTAAAAAAATCTATTAAACCAGACTATAAAAAAAATTTGCCAGCATTTATTATGGGGGCAGTAGCACTATTGCTTGTAGTTTATATAGGATATACTGCTTATATTGAAAGCACACGTGAGTTAGTTTATCTTGAGGTTGACAGCGTGATTTATGAATTTAACCCACTTAGAATGGAACATGTTTGCGTAAATGAGGATCAAGTTGTTTATATTAGTGAGGACGGGATTGTTGCACTTGATAAAAGAGGCAATGAAGTGTGGAGTAGCATTCATAGTCTTGACAATATAATTGTTGCACAAACTGAGCCATATTTGGCTATTGGCGCTGTTGGCGAAAAAACTATAACTATTTATAGCGACAAAGGTAAACGTGGCGAAATTTTGCTACAAAACCCAATAGTTACTTTTTCAATAAACGAAAATGGCACAGTTGCGGTTATACAACAACTTGAGAATGGACATCTTGTGTCTGCATATGATAGTAATGGGCGCTTTTTGGAAGTGAGCAGCGGAAGTTTTGTTAGCAATGGGGATTACCCTGTTGCAGCAACAGTGTCGCCAGATGATTCTTTAATTATGATAAGTTACTTGTATGTTGGCGGAGTTGAAGTTGCATCAAATGTTGGGGCAATTTCGATGAACAAACCACAAACAGAAACGTATGAACCGATGTTGTACGGTAGCATTGAAGAAAATAACTTGGTATATGATATACAATTTATAGACAATGATACTTGGGTAAGCATTGGCGATAAATACATTACATTTTATGATACCGACGGCACAAAACTTAGGAGAGTGTCCGTTAGTGGTGTAATATTTTACCCGACAGCAGATGCAGCACCGACAATTGGAGGATATTTGCCAATTGTCACAGGAAATTGGACAGTTGGAAACACAGTACATTCAAACAGCAAACTTACTCTTATGAAGCAAGATACGGACATCACTGTAGACTTGGATTTTGACTTGCAACTAAAGTTTTTTAATTCAAATTCTAAAGGCACTATCGTTGGCGATGGGCGAAACTTTAAAGGCTACAACAAAGTTGGGACACAATATTTTGAGTATCACGCAACACAAGATGTATCTCAAGTGTTGGCTGCTGATGGTTTTTACGTTGCCATTACAAGTGATAGTATAGTTAGGCTTAAAACTAAGAGTTCGGAGGCGGATTAATGTTAGATTTGATAGGAATATTTTTTATTGTAGCACTATGTTATAGGGCATATAATCGTGGACTAATTGTGTCGGTATACAAACTTACATCAGTGTTTATATCATTTGGGGTAGCAGTAATATGTTATCCAGTTGTGTCGGCTATGTTAAGACTTACACTTATTGATGAAACAATTGAAAAGTACATCGGAGATTTGTTGATAAATTTGGACTTAGTAGAAGGCGTTCAATCGCAAGCAAATGCTTTGACGGAGTATTTGTATATGATGCCAGACCCGCTAGTTGATATTTTGATACAAAACAATAATAAGGAAGTTTATGCCATATTTGGGGCAAATAACATTATCGATTATATCTCAAGTTATATAGCAAATATGGCTATCAATGTATTTTCTGTCATAATCGTTATCATAATAGTAAAGATAGGGATAGCATTTTTCGTTAGCGGTGCGGATTTGATTGCACAACTACCAGTGCTTAGAACTGTAAACAGTTGGGGCGGGATTGTGCTTGGGTTTGCTGAGGCAATAGTTGTAATTTGGCTATTTTGTTTGGTAATACCATTTTTAACTGTATCGCCGCAATGTGAATGGCTAACACTTATGTGGGAAAGCAGTATTTTTGTACGATGGTTTTATGATAACAACTTTTTGTTTGACTATATGATTGGTTTAACATTATAATATTTATAAAAAAGGGAGATGATGAAAATGGCTGAGGAAGAAAAAAAAGAAGAGCAGAAAGAGGAGAAGAAAGAGGAGAAGAAATCCGACGATAGTCCCAAGAAAAAGAAAACGAGTAAAGAGGGTAATGCATATTGTAAAGAGCTTATGGAATATGACAACCATCGTATTGACATTGCAAAATACAATATGCAACTATTAACGGATCCAAACCGTGGACATTGGGAAAATCTTAGTGATGCTATGCGTAATGACAGCAACACATATTATCGTGACCCAATTAAAGATGTAAAAAAAGGTACAATTGGTATTGACTTTGGAGCAAAATATACAGTTGTTGTGTATCAAGATGAGTCGTCAAAAATTTGGCCACTACGAATTGGTGCTAAAGACTTACAAAAGCCAGTTGATCCAAAAGATTTTGAAGTTCCAACTATTATGCACTTTAAAAATATGATGGGCTTTATCGAAAGTTATAAGGCACTTGGTGGTAGACCTAGAACAAAATGGGCAGATCTTAGCGTTCATCATAGTGCGAGAGAAGATTTTATCGCAAGCACAAGCGAAGATTATTATTCGTTTTTTGTTGATTTGAAACAATGGTGCGTGCAAAAAGGTGAAGGTAGCAGAATTAAAGATACGCAAAAACATACGTATGAAATTCCGTCTTTTTATGATATAGACGAAGATTGTTCGTTTAATCCACTTGAGCTTTATGCGTATTATTTAGGTTCATATATAAATAACTTGTACAACGGTATACATTTGAAATATTTGATTGCATACCCAACTACATATGAAAAAGATGTAGTTGATAAAATTGCACAAGCGTTTGATACGGGAATTAGACGTTCACTACCGACAGCTATACTTGAAAATGAAGAACTAATGAGCAACTTTAGTGTGGAAATCGGTGTAAGTGAAGTTACTGCGTATGCAATGTCTGCACTTGAGGCGTATGGATTTAGACCTAAAGAAGATGAACAAGTGTTTTATGGCGTATTTGACTTTGGGGGTGGCACAACAGAATTTGATTTTGGTATATATAAAAAGTCAATTGATGACCCAAGATATATTTATACTATAGACGAGCTTGCCACTCAAGGTGATAGATA
>LNZQ01000076.1 GCA_002007315.1 Epulopiscium sp. Nele67-Bin004 | reverse complement strand
TATCTTTTATACTTTCCTCATACTCATAAAAAACTCTTTCTAATCTATCTTGGCATTTTTGAGCTTCAGAAATAAATATCGGTGTCTGTTTTGGAAAATAATCTAACAGCGTAACTGTTTGTGTGTTTGTGTAGGGCGTATAAAGCTCTAGCCCCTTAGACGATATATCTTCTAAAATAAACTCAATATCTTCTTGCACATTATCTGAAAGTCTAATTGCTGCTTCCTTCTTATTCTCTAGTCTAAGCCTTTTTATAACTTTGTCAAGGTCTTCTTTTATTATAGGTATAGAATTTTTTAGTCCTTCAACTATAACTTCTTGATTTGGGTAAATATTTACAGCTTCGACTTTATCAATAGAACGCTGTGTCAATGCACTAAAACGGCGTATTGAGTCAATTTCATCATCAAAAAGTTCAATTCTTACTGGCAACATATTTATTGGCGAAAAAATATCTAAAATCCCGCCTCGAACTGCAAATTGACCTATAGCCTCAACTTTAGTTGCTCTCTCATATCCAACTTTCATTAAATGTTTTGCAATAGTCTCTATATCTATAATGTCACCTACAGATAATTTAGTTGTATACTTTGTAAAGTTTTCTTTTGTAGATAGCGGGTTTAATAACGCTTCAGCCGTCGTTATAACAATAACATCTTTATTTTGCACAATTTCATTTAATATCCGTATACGTTCAGCAGTAATGTCTGTACTATGAACGTCTGCATTATAAAAGAGTATATCTCTACTTGGGTACAAATATACTTTATGTTCATCGTATAGGTATTTAAAATCCTCATGCAAAAATTTTGCCTCCTGCTCTGTAGGGGCAATTATTATCGGATTTATAGTAATTTTATTTGCTATAGCTTGCATTACTTGGGCTTTTATGTGGTCAATTGTACCTACAACCGCCCCTGTTTTTTCTTTAGTGTAAGTGTGTATAAAACTATCCCAATTTGCCAACTTGCTTAATGGCTCTGCAATTTTATTGTTTTTCACTATATCACCTGCCAGTCTTTTTGTTATACCTGTTCATAATCGTATCAATATCTTTTGTGGCAAAGTTTTCTACTATTTCTTTAATTGTAGGCATTTTGTCTTTAAGTTCGTCAAACTCTTTATCGTCAAATTTTCCAAGAACATAGTCAGCCAAATCCCATTGTTTAGGCTTTTGTCCGATGCCTATTTTTAGGCGTGGAAAATCTTGAGTTCCTATTTGACTTATAATACTTTTTATACCGTTATGCCCCCCAGCACTACCAGTTTTTCTTATGCGTAGTTGTGCAACTTCCAAAGAAATATCATCATATATTATCAATAAGTCTGAAACATCGGCTTTATACCAATTTAACATTTGAATTACAGCTTCACCACTCAAATTCATATACGTTTGCGGTTTAGCTAAAATTATTTTTTCTCCATTTACTACACCTTCACCAACAATTGATTTAAACTTGTTTTTATCCATGTTTATATTTAGATGATGTGCAACATAATCTACGGTATCAAACCCTATATTATGTCGTGTGCCTAAATATTTTAGACCAGGGTTACCTAACCCAACTACAATTTTCATACAAAATCTCCCCTTGAATATTCGTTTTAATTTTAGGGACGCTTTAGACGCCCCTAGATGTTAATTATTTTGATAAGTTTTTTATTCGTTCATTTACTTCTTCAAGCATAGCCTCATACTTTTGTTGCTTTTCTTTTTCTTCTTCAATTAAGCTTGCAGGTGCTTTTGCAACAAAGCCTTGGTTAGATAATTTTCCAACAACTCGCTTAATTTCGCCTTCAAATTTTTGTTTCTCTTTTTGAAGTCTCGCAATTTCTTTTTCGATGTCAACAAGTTCTGCAAACGGAATATAAATTGTAGCATTTGGTATAACAATCGAAACTGCATCATCATCTATGCTATCTTTTGTAGCCTGAACTATAACTTGTGATGCAAATCCAAGAGTTGCAAAAAATACTGTTCCACGCACAAAAGTATCTCTAATTTTTTCATCTTCTGACACAACATAAACGTTAGTTTTTTTAGACGGTGGTACGTTCATCTCTGTACGCACTGCTCTCATCTGTCTAACAGCCGTTTTAATTTGCTCAATTTCTTCTTCTTCAACTTCAAAGTTCCACTCATCTTTATATGTTGGCCAAGCCGAAACCATAATACTTTCTTCTTTATCTTGTAGACCCATAAAAATTTCTTCTGTCACAAACGGAATAAATGGGTGTAGTAATTTCAAAAATTGTATCATAACAGTTTTTAAAGTGTATAGTGCAGCTTCTCTAGTTGTATCTTCTTTGTTGTATAGTCTTGGTTTAACCATTTCTATATACCAGTCACAAAATTCTTCCCAAGCAAAGTCATGAACTTTTTGAACCGCAATTCCAAGCTCATATTTATCAATGTTTTCTGTAACTTCTTGTGCAAGCTTATTTACTTTTGATAGTATCCATTTGTCTGCCGCTGTAAGAGTTGTTGGGAACACGTCCAAATCTATATTTTCGCCTTCATAGTTCATCAAAATAAATCTTGCTGCATTCCACAACTTATTTCCAAAGTTTCTATTTCCTTCAACACGCTCAAAATAAAAACGCATGTCATTTCCTGGGGCGTTCCCCGTAACCAACGTCAATCTAAGAGCATCTGCACCATATTTTTCAATTACGTCAAGCGGGTCAATACCATTGCCAAGTGATTTACTCATTTTTTGACCATCAGCCGCTCTAACAAGCCCATGAATTAATACATCTTTAAAAGGAATTTCTCCAAGTTGTTCTATCCCCGAAAATGCCATTCGTACAACCCAGAAGAAAATTATATCATAAGCTGTAACAAGCACACTTGTAGGATAAAAATGTTCAAGTTCTTCTGTTTTCTCTGGCCAACCTAACGTTGAAAATGGCCACAACGCCGAACTAAACCATGTGTCTAAAGTGTCCTCATCTTGAACAAACTCTACCGATTTACAACAACTATTTTTGCACGCAGTTGGTTTCTCACGTGAAACAACTACTTCACCACACTCTGTACAATAGTATGCGGGAATTCGGTGACCCCACCAAAGTTGTCTTGATATACACCAATCTCTAATGTTTTCAAGCCATCTAAGGTACGTGTTTCCAAATCGTTGTGGAACAAAATTTAGCTCTCCAGAACGAACTGCTTCAATTGCTGGCTTTGCCATTTCTTCCATTTTCACAAACCACTGTGCTTTAACCATCGGTTCAATAACATTTTTACAGCGGTCATGCGTCCCAACGTTGTGTTTATGGTCTTCAATTTTGTGAAGTAACCCTAGACTGTCTAAATCTGCAATAACTTGTTTTCGTGCATCTTTGCGGTCAAGCCCTTCATATTTCCCTGCATGTTGGTTCATAGTTCCATCATCATTCATAACACATATTTCATCTAAATTGTGTCGTCTACCAACTTCAAAGTCATTTGGGTCATGAAACGGCGTAATTTTCACTACTCCTGTTCCAAATTCTTTATCCACATAATCATCAGCAATAATCGGGATTGTTCTATCTGTAAGCGGTAATTTAACCACTTTACCTATCAAATGTTTGTATCTATCATCTTCAGGATTTACCGCAACTGCCGTATCCCCAAGCATAGTTTCAGGGCGAGTTGTCGCAAGAATCAGCGTAGTGTCGCTATCAAGCACAGGATATTTTAGGTGATAAAATTTGCCGTCCATCTCCTCATGTTCAACTTCAGCATCTGAAATGCTCGTTTGACACACTGGACACCAGTTTATCATTCTAGCTCCTTTGTATATATATCCTTTTTCATACAATTTTATGAAAACTTCTTCAACCGCACTTGACAAACCTTCATCTAGCGTAAATCTTTCTCTCTCCCAGTCACAAGACGTGCCTAGTTTTTTAAGTTGCTCCGTAATTGCTCCACCATATTCTGCTTTCCATTCCCAAGCTTTTTCAAGAAATCCTTCTCTCCCAAGTTCTTCTTTTGTTGTACCTTGCTCAAGTAATCTGTTTACAACTTTAACTTCAGTTGCAATACTTGCATGGTCTGTCCCTGGCATCCAAAGAACGTTGTATCCTTGCATTCTTTTGCATCTAATCAAAATATCTTGAATTGTACTATTTAGTGCATGCCCCATGTGAAGTTGCCCTGTAATGTTTGGCGGTGGCATCATAACTGTAAATGGCTTTTTAGTTTTGTCTACTTCTGCGTGAAAATACCCGCTTTCCATCCACTTTTTATATAATTTTTCTTCCACCAAGCTAGGGTCATATATTTTTTCTAGCATAAATATCTCTCTCCTTAACATCTTTTATCTTACAATCATTAAAAATAAAAATCCTAACGCCGAAGTAACGATACCTGCAAGTCTAACCGCAAGTACCGCTCCCCCTATAATTAATTCAAACTCTTGCTTATCACGCTCATCAAGCTCTATTTTACCTGCAACTATACGTCTTGCAAACACAGCAATAATTATTCCTATACAAAATAGTATAAATCCTATTGGTGCAATAAAGCCTCGCCTCCCTTACTAGAGTATCTTTCTGTCCATCTATAATACTCCTCAAGTAGTTCACTAACCATGTCTTTGTATTCTTCAGTTTCTCCGTAAGCCAGTGCTTGTTTATACAAATCTTCCTCATATTCTACAAGACCTTGTTTTTGCTTCTCAATATGTTCAAGTTCCCTAACAACGCTTTTTGCTTCTTCAAATTTATGTGGAACTAACATCCATTCTTGAATGATTTCTATTGTCCTAAAGTCAAGCTTTTGTGCCTTTAGTATCCCTGCCATTTGACGTTCAGAACGTGCCATATTTTGCACGTATCTATTATAATTCATTTCATGAACTTTGTTTTTTAGATATCTATCAAAATATGTTTGCAATTTATCTGCACTATCCACCCCAAATTTTTTGTACTCATAGTCTATATAACTTTTATGTCGCAAATAATGAATTTGATACTTTTTAATTAGTTTTGCTGCTTTCTTTTGGAGCCGTTCATTTTTATCAATTTCTTTTTCAAGCTTTTCTTTAGAAAATAGTATCATCGTCATAAAAATAATAAAAACTGCACAAACCAAACTGATATATATCCAAATATCTTCACGCAAAACTTGTAGCATTGTAAATAATAGCAAAAACGTTAGTGCTAAAAGCAATAAAAATACAATACCAAATTTTCGTAGAAATGTATAGCCACTAATTAAAATTTCTCTATCATCTATCAGTTCTTCTTTTTCTTCACGCAAATATTTTATATTGCTTTCACAACTTCTTATTTGATTTTCAACATGTCTAAGCTCTAATATAAGTTCAGGTATTTCTGCTTCATAAGGAACAAGTTTTTGTAGAGATGGATTATTTCTAATTAGACGTGAATTAAGTTTTTGTCGTTCCTCAACTCCCTCTTTATATTGGCTGGCATACGCTTTTAATTTATGTTGGTCTTTAGAATCAAGCTCATTATATTTTTCTAGAGATGTTCTAAGGTGTTCGGCTCTCTCTAAATATTTTTCTTGTCGCTTTAATTTAATGAAGTTAGCTCTGAGTCCTTCAAATAAGTTTTCAATATCTTTTTTACTGTAGTTACGTTCATATGATAACAGGTCTTTTTTTCTGGATTTAAAAAATTTACTAAACCAACTCAAAAAAGTCACTCTCCTTGTATCAATAAAATAAAAGAGCTGTTTTAAGCAGCTCTAAAATGTTAGTGTATAAAATCTATTCTATATTTCCTTCAGCTTCTAGTATACTTAGACTGATTTTTTTACCTTCTTTATCAATCTTAGTAACTTTCACATCTACGTTTTGCTCAAGAGTTAAAACGTCTTCTGGTTTGTTGATACGTTTTGAACAAATTTGCGAAATATGAACAAGACCTTCTAATCCACTTTCTAATCTAACAAATGCCCCGAATGGCATAAATTTAATTACTGTTCCTGATAAAACTTGTCCTTCTTCTATATTAGATGCATTAACTTGCCAAGGATCTCCGTTGATATCTTTTATAGCTAATGAAACTTTGCCATCTTCTTTGTTTACCGCAAGAATTGTAACTTCAACTTTATCCCCTTCTTTTACGACATCTGATGGGTGTTTGATTCTAGTCCAAGATAAATCAGAATTATGAACAAGCCCTTCAACTCCATCTAAACTTACAAACGCTCCATAAGGCATAAGTTTTGTAACTACACCTTGGCATTTATCACCTTCATTTAATTGTGAAAGTCTTGCTTCACGCTCTTTTGAACGACGTGCACGTGCTAGTTGTTTTCCAGATAGTATAAGTTTTCTTTGGTTTGGTTCAAATTCAATGATGTTAACGTCAATTGTCTTGCCTACATAGTGAGATAAATCCTCAACGTATGTATCTGTGACTTGTGAACCAGGTATAAAAGCACGTGCTCCCTTAACAGAAGTGATAAGCCCACCTTTAGTTACATCTTTAATTTTTACCGAAATAACTTCTTTGTCTTTAAACATTTTAGTAATTTCTTCGTTTGAAACTTCGCTGTCTGCACCACGTTTAGAAACAAGTACGTTTCCATCACCATCGTCAACTCTTAAAATCTTAACGTTGAATTCGTCCCCTATTTTTACTTCTGACTTATCAACTGTGTCTACCCCATACTCTTTCCAAGGCAAAATGGCATCTGCTTGATAACCAATATTCGCTATTATTTCTGAGTCTTCTACAGAAATAACCGTAGCTTTTTTAATTTGACCTCTGCGAATTTTAATCATACTTTTATCAACTTCCGGCATCAAATCGGCCATAGTTAAGTTTTCTTCCTCAAACATAATCAAACCTCCTTAAATTATTCTTATTACATTATACACACTTTATAGAAAAAAATATAGTCCTATTTGCATATAAAACGTCTTTTTTCTAAAAATCGTGCCAAAAAGAGGAGAAACAGCCAAAGTTTCTCCCCAAAATCTTGGTCTATTTTTCTTCTGCCATCCAAGCATTCACTTTTTCTTTGATTGCTTTTTTAAGAACTTTTGCTTCTTCTTTAGTTAATTTTTCAGCTTTTACGCCTTCTTTTATAGCAGCGCAATATTCTTTATAAAGTTGTTTTTTAAATTTATTTACTGGAATTTCTGCATCTTCTAAAACTTGAACAAGTTTTTTTCCTTCTTTAACTTGTTTTTCAAGTTCTTCTGCATCAACTCCAAGTTTATCTAAAGCTTTTTGGATAACTTGAAAATTATCTATTGTAAATGTTCCTTGAGGAGCAGCCTCTGCATCTACTTTTCCTTCTTCTTTTTTATCACATTTATCTTTTTTAGCTGGCTTTTCTGCTGGTTTTTCTGCTTTGTCTTCTGTTTTTTCTACTTTAGCTGGCTTTTCTGGCTTAGCTTCAGTTTTTTCAGCTGGCTTAGCCTCTGTTTTTTCTGGCTTAGCTTCAGTCTTTTCGGCTGGTTTAGCTTCTGTTTTTTCAGCTGGTTTTGCTTCTGCCCCCCCAGCACTTGCTGCTGCTTCTGTAGTAGCTTCTGTTGCTGTTGCTGACACTTCTAACGCAAATTGATTGCTTCTACTAGTATTTGCACGTGGCATAGTTGTACAAGCCATAACTGGCGTTGATCCTATTACAATTGATAACACTAATGCTGATGACTTAAGTTTTGAATTTTTCATCCCTGTTCCTCCTAATTTCTTATATACTGTTAGGATATGATAAATCGACATTTCTATTCTACCAAATTAACCCATTTTATATTTTTTTGTGTATAAGTTGGTTTTTTTGTCAATAATTAGTATATAACATATTAATAGGAGTTGAATTATGAAGAATTATCTTAGATGTAACAACTGTGGGTACGACTTATGTGGACCAGAATATTTAGCAAATGCAATAAACACTGACAGCTTTTCTAGCAGTGCTATGCATAGTGATAATTCCGTTTTAGACTTGAGTCAAAAGTCTAGTGACGAAATTACTTGTCCATTTTGCAATGAAAAAGGGAACTGGTCTTTTTAAGACCAATCCCCTTACATAAGCGAAATATTTAATATTGTATAAGCTCCTTTTTTAATGTCAGTATAATTTAATCCCGCATTTAATGTTGCCGATATCTGTTCAAGTGTTGCTGTTTGATTAAGTGATATTTCAAGCACAATACTAAACTCTGTTTGTGCTCGCTCCGAAACAAAATTTAGAGCACTAAAAACTTCATCTAGTGTGTTTGCAAAATATAAATCTTCAATCCCAAGGTCTAACGCCAAGAAATTGTGTTTTGTTGAGCCAGCAACAGGATATTTCATTTTATCCCAAACATGCGTTTCACTCATATAACTGTCTGTTTCATTAAAATAATCCAAAAATCCACCTATATGATATTCGTCACGGTCTGACCAAGTTATATCCATATGATACATGCGACCATCAATTTCAACCATATTCCAAGCATGGGCTACCCCATCTGCATCTCCTTGCACAAAATATGTTGGCACACCAACACTATTTAGTACATACATCACCATTTTTGAATATCCATCACATACCGCCAGATTTTCTATTGCAGCAGCATACAGTGTATGACTGATCGGGTCAACAAAATCTATGCCAAGTCGCCCTGCTGGGTCATACGACACTGTTTCAATAATATGATCAACTGTTGCATATTGCCTCTCATAATCAACCATAGTTTCATCAAATAGTGTATTAAGTAGTTGTCTATGAATTGCATACCAAGCGTCTTGATGTTTTTCGGTTATATCCGAATAAACAAAAGATACTTCAATTTTTGTATCAAATGCTGAATTAATAGATATTTGATAATTGTATAGTGCAAGCATAGGATAATTTTCTAGTAGATAATTTACATCTTCAAATATAAGTTCATTTATTGGGTCAAGGTCAGTATATCTATTTCCAATCGTCATCGTTACTTTATCTAACAAATTTGTCATGGCATATTTTAATACTTCTTCCATATCGTCCAAATCTTTGATTTCCCATTCGGTTTTGTGCACACCTAACACCTCAAAACCTACTACATATGTTTTATCAATGTCAAGTATAGTTACATAATATTTGCCTGGGAGAGTAATTATCATATCTGCAGATAGTTTTGTTGCAGGACTTCCATCACGAGAAAGGTATTTTATCGTAGTATCTTGTAGTATTTTAACGTCACCATATTGAACACCTTCATCAATATAAAAACGTTCTTTATACGACGTATCAAGTACTATTACATCTTTGCTAGGTTCAGCATCAACTTTAACTGTACCTATCTCGTTATCTTTAAAAATATCTGGGGTTAATTTCGCTAAGTTATTACCAAAATATAAGTGAAGTCCAAAATTTAGTACGTATCCAACTATTACAGCTAAAATAACAGTTTTAATAAATGCTTTCATCGTCTTCCCTCCAAACGGCATAGCGTGTTATAATTATATCACAATATTAAGAAGAGGTGAATATATGAATATAGTTTTATTAGAGCCAGAGATACCACAAAATACTGGAAATATTGCCAGAACTTGTGTGGCTACAGGGGCTAGGCTTCATCTAATCGAGCCTATGGGGTTCAAGTTAGATGAAAAAAGTATTAGACGAGCAGGACTTGATTATTGGGAATTACTAGATATTACAATATATAAAAATTTCGATGATTTTGTTACAAAAAATTCTAATCCAAAAATTTATATGGCTACAACAAAATCTAAACAGACTTATTGTGACGTCAAATACGAAAAAGATGCGTTCGTTATGTTCGGAAAAGAAAGTGCGGGTATCCCCGAAGAACTTTTGCTTGAAAACAAAAATAATTGTATCCGTATACCAATGAAAGAAAATATTCGTTCGCTTAACTTGTCAAATTCAGTATCTATCGTAGTTTATGAAGCTTTACGCCAACAAAATTTTGACACTTTAGAATCAGCAGGACAACTTCATAGACATAGTTGGTAAAAAATAATTTTGTCCTAATTGTATAAAATCAAAAAAAACACATCATAATTATAAAGTGTTTTAAAATGACTTTATTCAAGGAGACAAAAAACAAAATGAAACGAATATTATTTATTATAGGTGTTGGCGTATCGTTAATGGGAAGCGTAACAGAAGTACATGCAACTGAAAATACACGTTTATTTGCACAATCTATAGGCTTATCTGGCACGATTTCGGCGTCATCTGTAAATATTAGAACTCAACCTGATTTAAGTTCTGATGTAATCACAAAACTAGGAAATACAAACGTACAAGTATTGGGCAGATATGATGACTGGTATCAAATATCATATGGCAACAATACAGCTTGGATTTCTAGTAGCTATGTAGATGTAAAATTTGCTGATAAAATTCCTGTTGTTGCAGTTAATGGACAAGAAATAATAGATTACTCACTAAATTTTCTTGGTACACCTTATGTATGGGGTGGCACAAATCTTAATAACGGCGTAGACTGTTCTGGATTTACACAACAAGTGTATGATGCATTTGATATAGACATAAGTCGTGTGTCATATCAACAAGCTAAAGACGGTCCAACTATATCAAAAAACGAACTACAAACTGGTGACTTAGTGTTTTTTGACACAAGTAACAATGGTGGAATATCACATGTAGGTATTTATATAGATGATGATAATTTTATTCATTCAGATAGCACAAACGGAGTTATGGTAAGCAGTTTAAACAACTCTTATTATTCTCAAAATTATGTAAAAGGTATACGTGTAATGTATTAGACTAGGGGCGTCTTGTGGCGTCCCTTTTATCATGTTATAATATATATATACAACTAATCTAAATTCTAAGGAGCGATAAAAATACTAATATGAGAAAAATAATCCAACTATCAAAACATAATTTAGATAATTATGTAGCTATAATACGAAATTCAAAAACAGAAGTTATAAATTTTAAAGACAATGTTCTACCCCCCCCCCCCCGCAAAAACGACTTCTTATGATGAGGTAGACGGTTTATTAAATTCAGTAATTTCTACTTTGGATAATATCGAAACCGAAACTGAAACAACTATAAATTTGATGCAAGAAATAATAGCCGATGCACTTGCAATAGACCATCGCAATTATCGCTATGAAAATGAAACCCTTAAACTTAAAGAACAAATTGATGCACTAGAAAAGCAAAACTCCGAACTCAAAAAACGTAATTTGGAAGTTAACAACGAAAACAGACAGTGGAAACAACGCTGTAGAGATTTGCGTAAAAGAATAGATGATGATTATGAATAGAGCTAAAAGACAGCTCTTTACACAATTAGATATAATAATAAAGTTTGATTTATAACAAAATCACTATCTCTTTAAAAAGTGGAAAGTTCAAAATCAATCCATATAAAAAAGGGACGCACACAAAGCGTCCCCTTTTTCGTTACTTAATAAGGTTAAAGAATGATTTAAGTCCTTTGAATTCAGAAGCATCTTCAAGTTCTTCTTCAATTCTAAGAAGTTGATTGTATTTTGCTGTACGGTCAGCACGTGCTGGTGCACCAGTTTTAATTTGTCCAGCGTTAACAGCAACAGAAATATCAGCGATAGTTGTATCTTCTGATTCTCCTGAACGGTGAGAAACAACTGCTGTATATCCTGCTCTATTTGCCATTTCGATAGCATCAAAAGTTTCTGTAAGCGTACCAATTTGGTTAACTTTGATAAGGATAGAGTTTGCAACACCTTGTCTGATACCTTTTTCAAGGATTTCAGTGTTTGTAACGAATAAATCGTCACCAACAAGTTGTACACGATCTCCAAGTCTTTCTGTAATAAGTTTCCAACCTTTCCAGTCTTTTTCTCCAAGACCATCTTCGATTGAGATAATTGGGAACTTGTTAACAAGGTTTTCGTAGTAATCAACCATGTCTTCAGATGTTCTAACAACTTCAGAACCTTTCATTTTGCTTTCGCCCTTGAAGTAATATTTTCCATCAGCATCATTGTAAAGCTCTGATGCAGCTGAGTCAAGAGCGATTCTAATTTGTTCGTCTGGTTTGTATCCAGCTTGTTTGATAGCTTCAACGATAAGTTCTAATACGTCTTCAGCTGTTGCAAGGTCAGGTGCAAAACCACCCTCATCACCTACACCAGTAGCAAGACCTTTAGAGTTAAGAACTTTTTTAAGAGTGTGGTAAACTTCAGCACACATTCTTAAAGCTTCTTTGAAAGACTCTGCTCCAACTGGCATAATCATAAATTCTTGTAAGTCAACAGTGTTATCAGCATGTTCCCCACCATTTAAGATGTTCATCATAGGAACTGGTAAAACTTTTGAGTTGAACCCACCAAGATATTGATAAAGTGGCATGCTAAGTGCTTTTGCTGCTGCTTTTGCAACTGCGATAGAAACACCAAGGATAGCATTTGCTCCAAGTTTAGATTTGTTGTGAGTTCCGTCTAATGCGATTAGAGCTTTATCAATTGCAACTTGGTCAAGAGCGTTAAGTCCAATGATTTCCTCAGCAATAATATCGTTTACGTTAGCAACCGCTTTTTGAACACCTTTTCCTAAATAACGTTTGCTGTCCCCATCTCTAAGCTCAATAGCTTCAAGTTCTCCTGTTGACGCCCCAGATGGAACGATTGCAGTAGCAACGAAATCTCCTTCTACAACTACTTCAACTTCGATAGTTGGGTTAGCACGTGAGTCAATTACTTCTCTAGCAAATACATCTAAAATCTCTAAAAAACCTTTCATTTTGAAACCCCTTTCATAACCTTTAGTTATACGTTTATTGTTACTTTTACATTTTGCCCAATTTATCAGCAAAACATACAACAAAATTGGAATTTTATTTTAAAGATTTTGTAGCATAAAATGTCGGAACATTCAAGCTATGTAAGTATCCATCGCCATTTGTATCACTATATATATCTTCCAATTTAAAGCCGGCTTTTAATTGCCCCCCCACCTGCTCTTCAATTGTGTGAGAAAACTGTATTCCCCAATTGTTTTTAATAGACTTTTCATAAAGTTCATCATCTTTTAACGGATTAAAAGGCAGTTTATTTACTATTTTAGACTCATCTGTTTCATCAACTAAAAAATTAACCCCATTATCTAATCCAGATAACAATACCCCGCCTTGCGAACAATAGTGGACAGGACGCGGGGAACTAGTTGTGGGATACAGGAAGGTTCCAGCACTGAAAGTCAAGGCGGCCAAAAGGACAGTGCAACCGAGAGCGCCAGTGCCGATGAGGAGAAGGAGAAAGGTGGAGATGCATTAAATCTTACGTGCAGTGATGCTGGCAAAGCTGCTATCAAGGCAGCCAGTGAGGAGAACGAGGAGGAGGCAGAAATGAAAGCCGTCTCTACATCTCCAGGAGGAAGATTCCTCAAATTTGACATTGAGCTCGGAAGAGGGTCCTTCAAGACGGTCTACAAGGGCCTGGATACTGAGACTACTGTGGAGGTGGCGTGGTGTGAACTCCAGGTGAGTCCCAGCTCATAAATCTTTCACCTCTTCAGTGTCTATGATCTGTCTCTTCCTGTTTATCAGGCCAAGTCTTTAATTAAGTGTCTTTTTGTGGTTGTGGTCGTCTGTGAGGTTTCTGATTCCACCCAGGTGCTGAAATCTAACTTCTCTTCCTCTTCTCTTTTTACTCGCATGTCCTATTTTTCACCTGCTGAAAGCTGATGAGAACTTCCTGTTTACCCAGATGCTTTGCTGTATAAATGTTCTTGAAATGAGAACCGAGTTTGATTGAGATACTTTCAGATTGCATTCTCGCTAAATGTATTTCAGATAAAGCATGGCTACGTGTCTGTGTGTTATTTCAGCAGCAACAGTGAGCAACAGCTCCTTTGAGATTTATTTTAGTTTGGATTTGTTTGCTTCGCCCGTCTCTCCTCTTTGGTTGTGTGTGTTGGCTGTTGTTTTTCCTCATGAATGATGGATCTCTCAGTCATTAAAAACTTATTGCCTCTTGGACTGGTGTATTGCAAGATGAGCTGCCTCTGAGAAGAGGGCCCTCCTTGAAAATTATTGGGTTGACTGGTTGTTCAATTTTTTATAATATGGTAAGGTAAGATTAGACAAGGTAACTTCAGGTTTAACTCTGGGTTTTCAGTCCTACGAAGGTGGATTATCTCTTTTATATCATCGTGGTAACTTATGCTGAATGCCTAACCTGCTCCGGAGCAGGTTATGTTCCAGATAAGAGATCAGTGATTATGACCTGACCTATTAGATCAATCAGTTCTCTTAGAGAATGACATCACCCTTCATTAAAGATCCCGTGGGGCTCAGAGCGTGGATCATGAGAGAGTTTCTGAGGAGGGAAAGCCAGTTCACAGAGCGACAAACCTCATTAAATTTATTTGACGATTTTTATAAGAATGATTTATCTGTGTGAGCTTCTTAAACCGTCCGCTGCAGAGAATGAAGGAAGCACTAAAGCGTTTTCCTTTTTGGAATTCAAAATGTCAAAGTTGAACACTCTTATCGCTTTGTAACATATTTGATATTTATTTTTAATTATTCCAAAGTTCATTTGGACCCTGAGTCTAAAATAAAAGTTTGAATGAATGAAGCAAAATAAGCTTTAGAAGCCTAATGTGAAATGAACATTTAATAATTAGATATATTTGTGCCTTAATGATGTCACAGTGATATAGGGGTAGTCTGAGGAAGTTAAAAACGTATGAACTGTTTTCATTGTACGGACCTCTCTGTTTAAACTCCGCTGCAGGTATTTTGTGATCCAGCGCCCATCCCATGTGTGTTTG
>LNZQ01000075.1 GCA_002007315.1 Epulopiscium sp. Nele67-Bin004 | reverse complement strand
TGTTTTCAAGAAACAGTTTGTGTTTCTATGGTAGCAGAGCAACAGTTCATTCATCAAACCCTGACTTATGAGCGAATGATTGAAGTCTGATGGTCATCAGGTGTGTGAGGCCTACCTGCAGAGTCAGCTGGTCCTCACAACACACTCATGTGGGAACATCGACTTGCTCCTGAAACACATGAACACACCACGGCCAGAGGAGCTCTAGAGAAACCAGCGCTGACTTGTCTCTGTCTGTCTGTGGTCAAACATGGACTCTCGTCTGTTTGTCTGTTTAATTTAACTGCTTTTTTTTCCTACAGAACAAATAGCAGTAGACAGGGGGCGGGGCTTACTACACCGCTGTT
Source organism: Epulopiscium sp. Nele67-Bin004 (assembly GCA_002007315.1). Next base: position 12,651 of record LNZQ01000075.1, on the reverse strand, counting down.
TGTTCATAGGTCACACTGATGGTCAAACTTAATTTTTTGTCACTGAAATAGTTTGTGTCAGCTGTGAAGGCCGCTGTTTCTCTGTGTTCCAACAGAATGCTGAACGGAGACAGTGAGGGCCCTCAGGCAGAGGAGGGACTAAGTCATTTTTTTGCAAGTCACAAGTCTCAAGTCTTTGACAAGCAAGACAAGCGAGTCCTCAGTCAAGTCCAGAGTCCTAAACTTTGAATTTCAAGTCCTTAAGTTTATTATTATTGAAGATATTTTATTAGCACTTTTCTAATGTATTTAATTACTCAAACAGTGAACACTTTTTAACCCTTTAGGGTTGTGTTGTAAAAGCACTTTAAGTAGTTGAAAAATAAATACAGTCCATTTTCTCAGAAATGCCATTTCACACAACGTAATAAATTGCCCCACCCCCAAATATGCCCCCCCCCCCCTTCACTGACCTAAGTGCCCCTGTGCAGGAGGAGGTGGCAGTTCACCCTAAATCACCCTCAAAATTCACTGCACCTGAGTGAAAGGTACTCATGCTGAGACGGGAAATAATGCCAGACAGTTAAAACAACTTCAGTGTTACAAATGGCTTGAATGTGACTATTTTGCCTGTGCTTCTCACTGATGGTTTTGAAGGAAATTTTTGGAAGTTGTGTACATGGGATGTTAAGTGTAAAATCTGGTAGAGTGGGAAGAGAAAAACACATTTTTTTAAGTGGATAGAATGTTCTCAGATGCCTTGCCATCACCATGGTGAATTACCGCATTTAGCGATTCAACGTCGTGGTTCGCCTCAATTGCAACTGCAACTTCTTCAACAGGCATTTCAAGTATGTTTGCAATTTCTAGTAAAGTTGGTTCTCTATCTAAAGTTCTTATAAGCTCCTCTTTTGCCAATTTGGCTTTATATGCAATTTCTTTTAGAGTTCTACTAACTTTTATCATACCATCATCTCGGAGAAACCTTTTGATTTCTCCGACAATCATAGGAACTGCATACGTCGAAAATCTAACATTAAAGTCTAGGTCAAATTTCTCGATGCTTTTTAATAGTCCAATGCTACCCACTTGAAATAAATCCTCAAGTTCATATCCTCTATTTGAAAATCTTTTTACCAAACTCCAAACAAGACCTATATTTTCTTCAACTAATTGTTCTTTTGCTCTAACATTTCCTTGTTGGGCTTGAGCTATAAGCTCTCTTGTATTTTCTATCTGTTTATTTTCAAGCATATTATCCAAAAATTTCACCTCCCACAAAAGAGCTTATCTCTATATAGCCTGCAACTTTGTATGTAAGGTTATAGTCGTTCCTTTGCCTACTTCCGACTCTATACACACGTTATCTATAACGGATTCCATAACTGTAAAACCTAGTCCAGCTCTATCCTCTGCTGTTGTAAACATAGGTTGCTTTGATTGTTCTATGTCGTTAATCCCTTTGCCTGTATCTTTCACATAAATTTCAATTGTGATTTGCTCTTCAATCTTGTACATACAACCAAGTTCTATTTCATTTTCGCTATCTCCGCTATACCCGTGAATTATACTATTTGTAACCGCCTCAGATACTGCCATTTTTATATCATAAAGTTGGTCCATAGTTATGTTAAGTTTTGCTAAAAATGCACCTACTGTAGCTCTAACAAAAGATACATTTTCTGAGATACTTTTAAATGTAAGCCTCATTTGGTTTGTTTCCATATAGTTCAATCCTTTCTATTAAAGATTTGCAACAGCGTTTTGCTCATCTTCATATTTTTTCATAAGTTTGTATATTCCTGATAAATTCATAAGTTTGTCAATTTCTGGCTTAACTTTTATAAGTGCAACTTTTCCGCCACCGATCATAGCATTTCTGTATCTACCTATTAATAGGCCAACTCCTGAACTATCCATAAACGTCACATCCTCAAAGTCAAAAAGTATGTGTGTCAGTCTGTTTGATGCATAAAGTCTGTCCACAATTTCTTTTATCTCCACTGAAGTGTGGTGGTCAATTTCTCCCTCAAGATACACGAATAATACGTTGTTTTTAATTTCTGTTTTGATGTTCATAATGTGTCCCTCCAAATCTAGGTAATTATACTATATAGAATAATATAATTTACAAAATTTGTCAATTACTTTTGTAAGAAATTTCCATATACAAAAAAAGCCGTGCATTTGCACGACTTTATGTTGAAAACCAAATCTATACGCCGAGTCCTGTATTTGACAGTCATCTATCTACGCAAATAGTTGCCTAGTTGCTTTAGCGACCAACCTAAAACTATGACGAGCAGCCATATTAGTTTTTGTACGGTCTTGCTTCGGGTGGGGTTTACATTGCTCCTCTAGTCACCTAGAGGACGGTGAGCTCTTACCTCGCCTTTCCATCCTTTCCTACATAAGTAGGTGGTTTATTTCTGTTGCACTTTCCTTCAAGTCACCTTGACTGGGTGTTATCCAGCACCCTGCTCTATGAAGCTCGGACGTTCCTCACGCACAACCTTTCGGTTTTTGTGCCCGCGACTGTCTGACTTACTTCTCAACTTGTATAATCTATCACATATCTACTAATTTTGCAAGCCCCTACTAGACGCATTATGATTTTTATTTTATAATGTTCATATAATAACTCGAAAGGTGAATAAAAATGGAATCTATAAAACAAGCTTACGAACAAATAAACGACGTCATAGTAAAGACCCCTCTGCTATATAGTCAAACATTTTCTGAACTTTGTGGGACAAACAACAAAGTTTATCTAAAGTGTGAAAATCTACAAACTACGGGTGCATACAAACTTAGAGGTGCTCTAAACAAAATACGAGGTTTGTCAGATATTGAAAAAAGCCATGGTGTCGTTTGTTCATCGGCTGGAAATCACGCACAAGGCGTTGCATATGCTGCCTCTCTTGAAAAAATCAATTCTACTATCGTTATGCCAGAAACAACTCCTTATTTAAAAGTACAATCAACTCGTGAATTTGGTGGACGTGTAATTTTGCACGGAAACTGCTATGATGATGCATACAAAGAAGCACGTCGCATTGAAAAAGAAGAAGGTGCAACGTTTATACACCCATTTGACGATATGGACATAATTAACGGTCAAGGAACGGTGGCTCTTGAAATTTTTGAAGAATTAGAGGATATCGATATAATTTTGTGCCCGATAGGTGGGGGCGGTCTTATAAGTGGTGTGTCTATGTACGCAAAACATATTAATCCTAACATCAAAGTTATAGGTGTTCAAGCTGAGGGTGCAAGTGCCATGGCTAAAAGCGTTTCGCAAAACAAAATTGTTACACTTGACCAAGTTTCAACTATAGCCGAAGGTATTGCCGTAAAACGTCCTGGGGATTTAAACTTTTCCTTAATAAAGCAACATGTCGACGAAATTTTAACTGTTAAAGACAACGTAATTGTTGACAAGTTGTTAATTTTGTTAGAAAAGCATAAATTGGTTGCGGAAACTTCTGGGGCTGCATCGCTTGCTGCACTTAGAAATATCGATGTTCACAACAAAAAAATTGTTTGTATTTTGAGTGGTGGAAATATTGATATGTTAACGTTGTCATCGCTTGTAAACAGCGGGTTTGTGTCTAGGGGTAGACTGTTTTGTTTTAGTGTTGAACTTGCAAATGTGCCTGGACAACTTCTAAACGTATCCACTATACTTACTGAACTGGGTGCAAACATTATTCGTCTTGAACACAATCAATCAAAAGCACGTAACAAGTACCAAAATGTACAACTTGAAATAACAGTTGAGGCGAACGGATTTGAACATATTCAACGTATCAAACAAGGATTTGAAGAAAATGGTTACTTTATTGTTCAACAATACTAAACACAGTTTATATATCTTAAAATAACCGCAAAAATTTTAAATATTCTAACTCAAAGTTAATATAGTACGCAATAATATGAATTGTGTAACTATATTAACTTTTTCTTTACGCCCCCCTATACATCTGTTATAATTTTGATATTCTTAAAATAAGGGAGGCGACATAAATGAAGAAAAACGAATATAGTCTTTTTACGGCTATTGCGATGATTGTTGGAATAGTTATCGGCTCAGGAATATTTTTTAGAAGCGACAACATTTTAGTTGCGACAGACGGGAGCGTTGCACTTGGTGTGCTAGTTTTTGTTTTGGCAGCTATAAGTATAATTTTTGGAAGTTTGTCAATATCAGAACTTGCCGCACGGTCAAACCGCTCTGGAGGGGTTATCGGCTATGCTGAAGATAGTAGCAAGCCTGTTGCTTGTGCGTTTGGGTGGTTTCAAATATTTTTGTATTTTCCAACGCTTGTTGCAATTGTTGCGTGGGTTGCGGGAATTTATACTTGTATGTTATTTGGAATTGAAAGCACGTTAGAAATTCAAGTGTTAATAGGATTTTGCTATATGGTAGCGATATTTGCATTAAATATATTGTCTGCAAAACTTGGAGGGTATGCCCAAAACGTTTCTACAATAATAAAACTTATACCGCTTATTATTATTGCAGTTGCGGGATTGATGTATGGTGACCCGAGCACTTTTGTCTTGTCAGACGTAACGCATATGAAATCGACATCTTGGCTTGCAGCAATTGCCCCGATAGCATTTTCGTTTGACGGCTGGATAGTTGCAACGTCAATTGGTGCTGAAATTAAAGACAGCAAAAAAAATCTGCCACGTGCGTTAGTTATAGGACCGATTTTTATTTTGATTATATACGTTTTATATTTTGTTGGTATAAGTGCACTTGTTGGTCCTGCTGAAATTATGGCTCTTGGCGATGAACATGTTAACGTTGCTGCTATATCACTTTTTGGTGAAAGCGGGGCAAAAGTTATACTAACGTTTGTTGTTATATCTGTGCTTGGAACGGTAAACGGCTTGGTTCTTGGGGGCATAAGGTTGCCTCAATCTCTTGCAGCAAGGAATATGTTTCCGATGGCAGAAAAAGTTGCCGCTATCGATCCAAAACTTGGCGTTTCCAAATATTCGGCACTAGTGTTTTTCGTTGTATCAACGTTTTGGTTGATTATGCATTACATCACGATGGGAAGCAATTTGTTGCCAAATTCGGATATATCAGAAATTTCAGTATGTATTAGTTATGCAACGTATATTTATCTTTACGTGCAAGTTATCAAACTCAAACAACGTGGCGAAATTACGAGCGTCATCAAAGGGTACGTTAACCCGATAATTGCAACGCTTGGGTCGCTTGTGATATTGTCTGGTAGCGTTGGCAGTTCGCTGTTTATATTGCACGCTGTAATTTGTATTAGTATCGGCGTTTCAGCAGTTATGTTTTATAACAAAAATAATGCGTAAAAAAGGGGGCTATATGCCCCTATATTTTTAGCTATTTACAATTCCAACGTACACTTTTGACGTCAAATAGTACACCAAAAAATATACCCCAACAAAAATTCCCATAACAGCCAACGTACAAGATACAAACAACGAAACGTTCGTTAGAGCGAAAAATCTCATAATCAATACAAGTGCTTTAAAAGCAAATGCTATGTGTATACAAGCCATCAGTATCGGCAACATAAAAACCATTATAATTTGCATATTTATACTTCTTTTTGCAAGTTTGTCATCCAATCCAACCTTTTTCATGATCACAAAATTTTCTTTATCTTCATAGCCTTCCGTCAGTTGTTTATAATAAATAATAACCGAAATGCTAACTATAAACAATAGCCCTAAAAATATCCCAACAAAAAATAATGTTCCATAAGTTGAATACAAATTATCTCTGTTATTTTCTTTAAACTGCACACCAACACTTTGAAAAGAGCCTCTATTTTCAGAAACAAAAGTTTGAATGTCTGCAGTTGTAGTTATTGCATTTGGTGGCAAATCAAAAACGATGCTATGTTTCATAATTTGTTGGCCAGAACGGGCATAAAAATTGTCAAAATCGCTATCAGTCATAACAACTATATACGTCCCAGGGAATACGTTATAATCAGGCATAGCATCAGCAAAACTGTCGTCTTTAACTGCAATTTCATAACGTTTGTTTGCCAACTCTATGCTATCATTTGGCACGTTTGAAGTCAACACTTGTCCGTCATTTAGACTAAGTTCGCTGTTTGTAAGTGTGTTGTACGTAGACAAATTTGTTGCACCAACAAGGTGAGAGTCTATTAGTCCATCATAATTAAAGTTAAACGTACCATCTGTGCCTGTGGCATATCTTTCGTCTGTTTCAGATAAGCTAATCCAAAATTCAAAATGGCTATACATTTTATAGTTAGTAACGTCCTCAAAATTAGCTTGGACGTTTTCACTAAATTGCATCGTTTCATTGTAAGCTAAATCTTCTGTTGTTACAACTGTAATTTGTACATCATAAGGATATCTAAAGCTTAACAAATCGTCAAATCCCATATATAGCGAACTTGTTGTGCTAAGCATCAAAATTATACCTGTAGACAATACGCATATAGCCGTTAAGCCCATTGCGTTTTTTTGTATTCGGTGGATAAGCCCCGAAATTGCAATAAAATTTTCTGGCTTTAAAAACAGTTTTTTATTTTGTTTCATCGCTATCAAAATGTATGAACTTATGCTACTAAACACAAAGTACGTCCCCGCCCCTACAAATAATGCTGCAATCAAAAATATTTGTAACACCTCAAAAACTTCATTTGCCGACAACGCCAGATAATAGCCAACTCCCAGAAGTCCAACCCCTAAAATCAAAGTTAGCACGTTTGAATTTGGCATATTATCAGCTTTTTTGTTTGCTGACAACAAATCAACTGCATTCGTTTTATAAATAGAAATTGTGCTAAATACGCCTAACAACATAAAAATTGCCGTAAATAGTAAAGCCGTTATAAAAATTGCTGGCATATTTATTTCAAATGTATATCTCAAGTTAAAGTTCATAATGCTATACAGCAAGCTAATAATTAACCTAGAAAAAATTATCCCCAGTATAAGCCCTGCAACAATAGACACCGTTCCGATAATTGTATTTTCTAACCAAATTATTTTGCTTATATGCTTTTTCTCAAGACCTAAAATATTGTATAGCCCAAACTCTTTTTTTCTCCTTTTTGTAAGAAAGCTATTTGTGTAAATTAAAAACACTAGACTAAAAATACCAAGCAAAATCGCCATAGCAAACATAACTGTAGCCAAATTTCCACCGCCCGTTGTATCGCTTGCGTTAATATTTATAACGTTGTAATACATAACTACAAGCAGTATAGCTGTAAATATAAACGGTACTATCATTTGCATATTTTTACGTATATTTTGCATTGCAAATTTCAAATAAAATCCCATGCTATTCACCAACTTCCGTTAAAGTTGTTAGTGTTTTCGTAATTTTTGAGTAAAATTCACTTTCGCTGTCTTCTTCTTTATAAAGCTCATCAGAAATTATCCCATCTTTAATAAATAGCACTCTTGATGCATGAGATGCAGATTTGACGCTATGTGTCACCATCAAAATTGTTTGCCCGTCATCGTTAATTTTTTCAAATTGAGAAAGTAGCACATCTGTTGATTTGCTGTCCAACGCCCCTGTGGGTTCGTCTGCAAGCAATATAGCAGGATTAGTTATTATCGCCCTTGCCACTGCAACACGTTGCCTTTGTCCTCCAGACATTTCATACGGATATTTTTTCACTAAGTTTTCAATATCTAGCTTTTTTATAACGTCCTTTAAGGCATTATCAATAAATTTGGTGTCTTTTCTTGATAACACCAACGGCAATATGATATTTTCCTCTGCTGTTAATGTGTCAAGCAAGTTAAATTCTTGAAATACAAAACCTAAACTTTCACGTCTAAAATTTGAAAGCTGGCTATCTTTTACATTTGAAAGGTTTACATCCGAAATTTTTACTTCACCAGACGTAGGTTTATCAAGCACTGCCAATATGTTTAAAAGCGTAGTTTTCCCCGAACCACTCTCCCCCATAATTGCAATAAATTCACCTTTTTGTGCCGAAAAATTTACATCTTTTAGTGCCTCAACTGCTGTGTTGTTTGATTTTGAAGTGTAAGTTTTTTTGAGATTGTTAACTTTTAATATTTCCATAGTAATGTTCTCCCGTTTTATATTTACAAAAATGCCCCCAAAAAGGGGGCTAATAGTTTTACCAAATTGTGCCTAACGTTGCTTGCAAGTTGCTCAAAATTCTGTCTATATCAGGATTTGTCGTTGCAAGTATCGTTTCCATTGCAGTTGCCGACTCTGTAAATGCCGATGCTGCTCCATTAACACTTGGTTTGTTATAAAACTTAGGTACCATTTGGTCTGCGATTTGTGCAACCATTGAACCAGAGTTTTTGTATTCATCTGACGCAAACGCTGTTTCACGAATTGGAATGTATCCAGTTGCAACCGCCCACTCGATTTGGCTATCTGTTTCAGTTAAAAATTTCAAATACTCGTATGCCGCTCTTTGTTGCAACTCTGACGCACTGTTGAACACGAAAATATCTGTCCCTTGTTGGATTGCAGTGTGTGCTGGGTAAGGTGCAACCCCAACTTCAAATTTATCTCCCGCTCCTTGAAGAACGAATGACTCACCAGCGTTTGACCCAACGTACATACCAACAAGTTCACTTCCTAAAGGACCTGACAAGTAGAAGTCTGTTCCTGCAATTCTAAAGTATCCTTCGTTGATACCGTCCAAATAAAATTGTGCTGCGTCTTTTGCAACTTCCGAAGTAACGTCAACTGTGCTATCAAACACAACGCCATAGTTGTTCAAGTACGTTACAAAATAACTAGATAGTGAGTCAAACCCTGCTGCTGTTATACCTTTTGCGTCCGTGATAGCTTTTGCAACTTGTTCAAACTCCTCATAAGTTGTTGGTGCAGTCAGCCCAAGTTCGTCAAACATAGTTTTGTTGTACCAAATAACTTCGCTTGATTTGTTAAATGGCATACCGTATAGTGAACCATTTATCATAAGTGGCTCTAAAAATGCGTAGTTGATGTCCGCAAAGTCACCAATACCAATTTCAGGGTCTTCCACATAAGGAAGTAAGTCAACAATCAAGTTGTCTTCAAGCGGATAATACATCCAGTCAAGATACGCTTGTGACATAGTTGGCAACTGGTCTGGGCTTATTAGTGATGCTGATAATTTTTGGTTCAAGTCGTTGTAGCTTGATTGGTTTTGTAGCGTAACAGTTATATAGTCATTTTGAGCCATAAATTTTTCTGTTAACGCTGTAAGTGCCGACTCTTGCCCACCGTTCATCGCATGCCAAAAAGTAATTTCAACTGGTTGCGTTATTTCTGGGAATGTGAACGCTTCTTCTTGCTCCGTTACTGGCGTGCTGCTTGAGCTGTTATTGTTGCTGTTTGAGCTATTGCTTGTGTTGTTGTTTGTATTGTTTGTTGCTGGTGCTTCGTCTGAAGAACATGCAACCAATGCTGTTGTAGCCATCAACGCTAAAACTAACTTATTAAATTTCTTAAAATTCATTGTAATTCCTCCAATTTTCTATATAGTTTGCCCTCTTGTTGGCAACAATCTTTCCCCATTCTCGTTAAACAATCGTTCTGGTTTACGTGAATGAATTGGTACTAACAATTTGGGTTTTATAAGGTTTATTATTTTCATTAAATCTTTTGGATATGCATGACCTGAGTTGCTAAGCACGTGTACTTCAATACCATGTTGTGCAAACCTTTCCATAAATGGTGTATATTTAGGGTCAAACTCTCCTAATGGTTGTGCATTTGAATGAATATAAATTCCACCTTGGTGAAGTTTTGGCACAAGCTGAGCGATGTTTTCTGAAAACTGCCAAAAATATTTGCTCTCGTCGTGGAATAAAGTATTTATATCAATTTCAAACTCTGGGTCTAGCCCATAATCTTTGTCGTTTATGCGATAATAATTCACTTTTTTATGTGCGGTTTCATACACAACATACGCATAATACGCATCAAGCACGACCGTTCTTGGACTAGTTTCGATTATGTTTAAAATTCGCTCCACATTTGAAACGTAATAGTTAAACGTAATTTGTTTGTCTGGATTGTTTTTCACAAGTTCGGTAATAGTTTCCACAAGTTCAGGCTCTGTGGCAAAATCTCGGTCATCTTCTTCTTCGCCTTCTTCAGAAAATGACACGCTTACCCCTTCAATAAGAAGTACGTCACAGTTTTCACTTTCTTTGCAAAACTCAAGCGTCGTGTTTGGCTTATAACCGTGAAGCCTGATGTCACCAGTGTATGATATAACTAGGTCTGGCGTCGTTATAACAAGTCCGCAAGCTCCATACGCATCGTGGTCAACTGGCATGACTTTAACTTGGATTTTTCCGACATTTACAATTTCATTGTCTTTAAGTCCTGTAATTTCTCGTGTGTTGCTATCATGTTCACCGTATCTAGGAAACAAAAAGTTGTTATCTATATTTAACACTCTAGTTAAGTTTTTTGTTCCCTCAAGTGTATATAAAGGTATATCTTCATCTAAATAATTAACAATTTTGCTATGATCCAAGTGAACATGTGATAAAAATACTGCTGTGTTGTTAAAAGTTTGCTCCTTGTTGTCATATCCCTCTAACGGAATGTTTTTGTCAAACACATTATCGATATATGGCACAAGTTTGTGGTCAAGCAAGTCTTGCAACGTTTCTGGTTGAACTTCGCTCGCTGGATTATATTCGCTCCCAAAGTCGAAAAAAATGTGCGAGTCTTCGTAAACAACTTCAATAATTGTACCACCAATAGTTAAAATTCCGTTATGAAATGTAATTTTAGTCTTTTTATCCTTTAACACCGCTCTTCACAACCCCTCTTATAATTTGACGTCTAAATATAAAGTATAGTAACAATATAGGAATAATTGTAATAGTTGATGCTGCCATCTGTAAGTGCACGTCTGTTCCACTTTCTGTTGCAAATGCACTTAACCCGTTTCCAAGTAGTCGCATGTCTGTTGAATTTGTGATAAGAACTGGCCAAATAAATGAGTTCCAACCACCGATAAAACTTAATATGCTCATAGTAAACAACGCTGGTTTTGCAAGTGGCAACATAACTTTTGTGATAAACTCTAAGTCAGATGCACCCGTAACTTTTGCCACATTGTAATATGACATTGGGATTGACTCCAAAAATCCTTTTAAATAAAAAATGTAAAACACACTTGCAGCAGATGGAATAATCAACCCTGTATACGTGTTCATTAATTTCATTTGTGCAATAGTTTGGTAGTTACTAAAAACCACAACTTCGTACGGAACCATCATAAGTGCAACTAAAAATCCCAGCAACGCTTTTTTTCCTTTAAATTGTAGTTTTGCAAATGCAAATCCTGCAAGCACTGTCGTTACAAGCGTCAAAAATGTTGACATACCCGCAACATACACTGTGTTGAAGAAGTATCTACCAAACGGTGCTTTTGACATAGCAACACTATAGTTTTCAAACTGTGGGACAGCAGGAAACAGCGTTGGTGGTATGCTTGTCGCTTCTTGGAACGTCATTAAACTTGCCAGTATCATATACACAAATGGGAAAAGTGTAATGATAGACATAGCAATTATAAAGGCGTACGCCAAAGCGGTCATAACTTTACTAGTCATTGTATCACCCTTTCGATATTTTGTTTAAAATTCTATTTTGTATAAACGTAAACAATAAAATTAGTACAAATAATATTAACGCAGCTGCCATACCTTCGCCGTATCGCATTTGAACGTAAAATTTGTTGTAAATATAAAATACAGCTGTTGTAGCGCTGTCGGCAACCCCTGCTTTCCCGTTAAATATCGAGAACACTTGAGCATAAACTTTGAATGCGCTAATAAAGTTTACAGTTAACAAAAATGTTACTAGTGGAAAAAGTTGAGGCAACGTTATTCTAAAAAACTGTTCTGTTTTCGTTGCACCAAACATATCTGCAACTTTATAATAATCTTCGTTGATACTTTTAATTCCCGACAACAAAATTATAATGTTGAACGCCAGTCCCGACCAAATACCAAAAATTATAACTGTCGTCAAACTCATATCAGGATTGTTTAGGAAGTCTATCGGAGCAATTCCCAAAAACCCTAGAAAATAGTTTACAAACCCATAATCGCCATTAAGCAAAAATCTAAACACAACCCCAACTGCGATTACACTTGTTAAATACGGGATAAAAAATATCGTTTCAAACAAGTCTTTAAACTTAATTTTTTCATGTATCGTTATAGCGATAAGCATCGATAAAGCCAACGCTGCAGGTACAACTATAAATGAATATAGGGCAGTATTTTTTAGTGCTGTATGAAAACGGGGGTCATTTAAAACTACAGAATAATTTGCGAACCCGTTGTATTGCGGATTTGTTAAGCTTCCTTTTTGTAGCGAAATCATAAACGTTTTGATTATCGGCAACACGTTAAATATCGCTATAACTACTAAAGCAGGCAGCAAATATATCCAAGCTTGGGGCGAATTTTCGGCACTATATTTTTGTTTTTTCATCAATATAACCTACTTCCTTCTTTATTAAAGATATAAATGCTATCGTAATCAATTGATAACGGCAAAGTTTCTCCTTCGCTAATAGTTTTTTGTGTATCAACAATAACTTTAGATGACTGTCCATTAACATCAAAGTTTAATATACAATCTTTCCCGATAAGCTCTTTAACTGTAACTTTAGC
>LNZQ01000074.1 GCA_002007315.1 Epulopiscium sp. Nele67-Bin004 | reverse complement strand
CTGTAACTTTAGCTTTAAATAGTGGGCTATCGCTAAGCACAAAATATTCTGGTCTAATTCCGATTTTAAATTCATTTCCTTCAATTGGTGCTTTAATTCGGTCTTGTTTAAGTTTAGCTAAGTCGATAGCAAAATCTTTCATAACTAAGCTGTTGCCTTGTTTTGTTGCATCATACGTGTTGATAATCGGGTTACCCATAAATTGTGAAACAAATAAATTTGCTGGCTCAAGATATAAATTTTGTGGCACGTCAAATTGTTGAACAACTCCTTGGTGCATCAAAACAATTCTATCGCTTATAGATAATGCTTCCTCTTGGTCATGCGTAACGAAAATCGTCGTTATATTAATTTTTTTCACAAGGGCACGAATTTCTTCACGAATTTTTAGTCTAAGTCTAGCGTCTAGGTTACTTAACGGTTCATCAAGCAGTAGTATTTTCGGGTTTTGTACCAAAGCACGGGTAATCGCAACACGTTGCTGTTGCCCCCCAGACATAGCAGTTGGACGTTTGCCCTCAAGTGCTTCTATATCCGTAATTTTCATAAATTCTTTAGCACGTTTTTTTGCTTCTTCTTTAGGAATCTTGTTTTTTCCAACGACTAATGGAAACATAATATTTTCCAAAACGGTCATGTGTGGATACAATGCATAATTTTGAAACACTAGTCCAATATTTCGGTCTTTCGGGTGGAGTCCTACTATCGATTGACCGTCAAATTTTATATCTCCTCCCGTCGGGTCAAGAAGTCCCGCAACTATGTTTAATATTGTGGTTTTCCCGCAACCACTAGGTCCTAGTAAACAAACAAGTTCACCATTGTTAATAGTTAAGTCAATACTTTTTAGTGCCTCATACTTGTTGTCATACACTTTTTGTAACTTTTGAATTTCTATCATAGCTTCATCTCACGCTCGCTTTCTTTATATAAGATAATAATATTGTTCTACAGTTGTTATTAAAATATCTATAAATTTTAGATATGTATAATATTCCCTTGTACCAATTGACTTATATATAATAATACAAATATGTTAACTTTGTATGAGTGTTAGGTTAAATATATGTTATATAAAAGCAGATATAAGTTTTAAATTTTGTGGTATAATAATATCATGTACAAATAAGGAGGAGGATTTATGAACGATTTTTTTCATGACATGCTAGAATATGTATACGAAAAAGTGGACGCCTTGCATGATAATCCTATTATAGGCGTGTTATTTGGAGGGTTCTCTTGTTTATTTGGTGTTGTTATAGCTATTTTGGTGATGTTGTATGTTGTTATACAGCCATTAATTGTGCCCAAAGTTATTAAATTTACGACTAACACAAACCCTCTTTCGGTACATCTTGCGTTACCAAATGAACAAAAAACAGACGTGTTTAAGAAGTATACTGAAATAAATTTTAATACTTTGTATACAATGAACGATTTAGACTGTCTTATTATCGGTGATACTAGAAATGTTGAATTTGTACATTATCGTCTAAATGGTGTCGAAATAGGCAAAAAAGAAGAACCACCTTACAACATATTTTTGCCTGAAGAAAGTGTTCCATTTGATACTAATGAACTAAAAATAGCAATCAAATGGGAAAATGATGACCGAATTTTGGAACAATATTTATATTTCACTAAAGGTGGTCCAGACTATGTTGAGCAAGTTATAGATATCGACCAAATACGTACAGTTCCTGCTATGACTGAAGATACAACGACGGTTCGCCCTATTCATGTGCCAGTTTTGATGTATCATGATTTTAAAGATGAAGTTCCTGAAGACGAACAAAGTGTAACTGTTAGCACAGAATTATTTGAAGCTCATATAAAAACTTTGCTTGCGTGGGGATATCACCCTATAACTTTTACAGATTTATACAATTACTTAAATGGCAACGGACGTTTGCCATACAATCCAGTTATTATAACTGCTGATGATGGTTATTTAAGCAACTACACTATTGCTTATCCGATACTTAAACAATACAATGTGCCTGCAACGTATTTTGTGTCAACTGCTTACGTTGGCGTTGATACGTATATGGAGCATTTCACTTGGGAACAAGCAAAAGAGATGGAAGACTCTGGACTTATTACAATACAAAGCCACACCCATACGCACGCTCTACTTAACGAGCTTAGTTATCCGCATTTATTTTATCAAGTTAACTATAGTTTTGAGCTTATTGAGCAGCATCTTGGCGAAAGAGATATCCGTGTTTTGTCGTATCCGATGTTTAGATACGACAATTATACAATAGGTGCACTGGAAAGTATAGGGGTAGATTTACAAATCACCAATATAAATGGGGGGGGGGCAGTTACGACGCCAACTGATGTAAAACGAATACATGTTTCAAACTTTATGTCGCCAATGGAACTAATTTGGGAAATTCAGCGACTTGAACATTAATTGGGCTATATGCCCTTTTTTTATGCAAATTTTTCTAATATAGTATTGACAATATAATACTATATGACATATAATATGTTTATGAATCAATATTATACGACATATAATATTATATACGAAAGGAGAATACACTATGGCATTTCAAATATCAGGAGGTTTGTTAGACGCCTGCGTCTTATCTGTCTTAGAAAATGAGGACACATACGGCTATCAGCTTACTATAACACTTGTTGACGCACTAGACATATCGGAGTCAACGTTGTATCCCGTGCTTAGGCGATTACAAAAAAATGATATGTTGACAACGTATGATGAACCATTTCAAGGAAGAAACAGACGTTATTATAAAATTACTCCAAAAGGCACAGAACATTTAGAAATGAATCGCCAAGAATGGTCTGTATATCAAGAAAAAATAAACAACGTTCTCATAAAATCAGCCGAGGGCTCCGTACGGGCGGTCACTGGCCGCCCTTTATCACCCGACGACCACCCTTTATTACCTATGCTATCAAAAGGAGGAAACTAAGATGAATCATAATGAATATATTAGAAAACTATCAAAACATCTAAAATTTTTAAAATACAGCGAACGCCTTGAAGTGTTAGCCTACTACCGTGAATACCTTGCCGAGTCTGGCGAGAACGACCCAGTCAAGTTGCTTGGTACGCCCGAACAGTTGGCTAAACAAATTTTAAGCGATGGCGACTCAAAAATAAACCGTGGCTCATTTTCGCCATTAAAACTGATAGTTATGGGATTCGCTATACTAAATCCATTTACATTAGTTGCTGTACTAATGGCATTAGTTGCCGTGTTGATGGTCGGCATCGGAGCATTCACATTCGTTGGCATACCGATAATTATTGTGGCATCGGTTGTATTTGCAATAATTGTAACAATTTGCTTCGGCTGGATACGCACTTTATTGTACATTCCAAAAGCGTTTGGTGCTTCGTTTTCACTAGGATTTTCGTATATCGGTATAGCATTAATGGAAATGGGCGTTTTTCTACTTTTCGTAGTGTTAGTTAAAACTGTTTTTGGAAAAGTTAGGGGGAGATAAATATGACGAATAAAAATTTAATATTTTTAGCAATTAGTTTAATTGTCGTTGGATTTGGGATTTTTGTGATTAACGATACAAGCAGCGAATATACGACTGAAGTTTTTGGAACGTTCACGAATGTTGACTATCTGGACATTGACGTTAACCTTGCGCATGTAAACGTTGTTGCGGGAGATAGCTTTCAAGTTAGCGTTTCGCAAGACACAAAAAATCCTAAAGTTGCCGTTGCTTTAAAAGGAAACAAGCTGTCTGTTGAGTCGGTTGGGTTTGACACAAACGGGGACGGAATTGTGCTAATTTTCCTAAATAATTTTATAAGCAACAAAGTTACACCAGAAGTTACGATAACTGTGCCAAACGATACGTATTTCGAGTCTATCGTGTTTGACACTGGCGTTGGTAAAGTTGACGTTATGGTAAATTTGCACGCCGATAAAATATCACTTGAGCTAGGCACTGGTAGCGGAACATTTGCTTCGCTTATTGCAAACGATATCGAAATCGACACAAGCGTTGGTCGTGTTGACATTGCTAACATCAAAGCAAAAAACGTTGATATCGAAAGCGGGACAGGTAATGTTACAGTGAATAGTATCGACAGCGACATTCTCACTATCGACACAAGCGTTGGTAACGTTAACGTTGCAAATATCGAGGCAAACACAGTAAATATCGAAAGCGGGACTGGCAATGTTGACTTGCCAAATGTTGTCGCTTTGGACGTGTTTGCAAGCACTAGCGTTGGTAATGTGAAGCTTGGTGGTGATTTTATAAATAGCGTGACTTTAAGCACAGGTACAGGCAACGTTGATTTGATTGTTGCGAAAGCTCAAGATTATTACAACTACACAATTTCAAGTGGCACTGGCGGCGTATACTTAAACAACTCAAAAGTTGGCGATTACGTTGGGGGGACTGGCGAAAAACAAATGTATGTGAGTAGTAGCGTTGGGAAAGTTAATATAATTACACAGTAAAAAGCAGGGGAGATTGCCCCTGTTTTTGCTAACTATATTTTAATTCTTTTATTTCACAAGTGTGAACCTTAGTTTTAACATCATAATTAATACCAACCATTAAAACATTTCGCCAAAGCAAGGGGCTTTAAGAGCCTTCTCAAATTCTTTCATCAATTCTTTGTTTGGTATACTCATCATTCCATCATAATATGTTAAAAATCCTAAAGTTATCATTGCCGAATACACTTCTTCTTTTGTTGTGGGCTGCTGTTGACCTGCCTGAAATTCCTCTATATCGTAAACTTCTACTTCTTCACCTGCAACCATTTTTAATACATCATCTCTAACGCCATCGGGGTCAATTTGCAAATACAACAACACCTCATCCATAGCCCCAGTGTTTACCCAATAACTTTTACACTTTTTCTTAGTTATAGCAATGTTCACACTTCTAGGATTAAAAATACGCAAACCATCTTCTGTTAAATAGCCATTATACCAACTTGCCACTTCCTCATAAGGCATATTGTGTTCAATACAAAGTTTGCGAACTTCTTCCTCTGTAAACCCAAAATATTGTTCAAATATATTATCATCTAACAATGTGTATTCTTCAAACATATTTAATGCCGAACCTGAGGAATGTTTTTTTATAGGCAGTATTCCTGTCATATAACATAATTCCACATAAGTTCTACCTTTAAAAAGATTTCTCAAAAAGTCCAAAAACTCTTTATGGTTGCTAGTGTATAGTCCTTTGTTAAATATAAAATCCCACTCATCAATAATAAATATAAACTTATCTCCTGTTGCTAACAACTTATGAGGTAAGCTGCTAAATTTATTAAAATCTACTTGCGGATAATGTTGTTCTAAGTCGTATATTAAGTTTGCCTTAATGTGACCCACATATTTCTCATATGAGTTTTCATCGCCTAAGTCAGAAAAATCTAATTTTATTACGTTGTACTTATTCACGTATTTTTCAAAATTTTTATCTGAACCAATTTTTAGTTGCTCGAAAAGCTTTTTGCTATCAATAGCTTTACTATAATAACTTTCTATTAAGTAAGTTATTTGGGACTTTCCAAATCGCCTTGGACGTGTAACACAAATATATTTGTCATCTGTACAAACTCGTTCATTTAATATTTGTAGTATCATAGATTTATCTACAAATATTTTGCTTGATAATCTTTCTTTAAAGCTTTCAAAGCCTTGTTGGGTGTTTAAATACATGCGTTTCCTCCTTATAAAATATATAAAAACCGTTTAGTATATTATAACTTATTTACTTTATAACTACCACAATTTTTGATATAATATACGTATAACTAACAAGGAGGCTATATATATGGAATGGGAAATCGAACTAGAATTTATTAAACAATTGGAGCAACTGGGTTACACCAAAGTTAAAGTACATACTGAAGATGATTTGAAAACGAACTTTAGGACACAGCTATCCGAATTTAATAAAGATAAACTTGGCACTACCCCACTTACAATGACAGAATTTAACAAAGTGCTTACACATCTGGAGGGCAAAAATATTTTTAACAGTGCCACGATGTTGCGAGATAAGTTTGAACTTGAGCGAGATAACGGCGAGGAAATTTATATCGAGTTTTTGAATATGAACACTTTTGAGAAAAATATTTACCAAGTTGCATCACAAATCGAAATGAAAGGCAAATACAACAATCGCTATGATGTTACACTGCTTATAAACGGTTTACCTCTCGTGCAAATTGAGCTTAAACGAAACGGCATCGAACTTAAGCAGGCGTTTAACCAAATTGAACGTTACCGAAGACATTCGTATAGAGGGCTGTTTGCGTATATTCAGCTGTTTGTTGTTAGCAATGGCGTTGATACGAAATATTTTTCCAACACAAATAAGCTAAATTTTGAATACACATTTTTTTGGAGCGATGAGGAAAACAACCGCATCACACAATTGGAGGAATTTACAGACAATTTTTTAACGCACCAAAGATTATCAAACGTTATATCAAAGTATATGATTGTTAATGCGACTAATCAAACGCTGTTAGTTATGCGACCTTATCAAATTTACGCTGTTGAGGCGATATTAAACAACGCTAAAAATACGACCGAAAACGGGTATATTTGGCATACTACAGGTTCTGGAAAAACGTTGACTTCGTTTAAAGCAAGTCAAATATTATCAAAGGAGCCAGATATAAAAAAGGTGTTTTTCCTGATTGACCGAAAAGACTTGGACAGTCAAACGGTTGCTGAGTTTAACAGGTTTGAGAAAGATTGCGTTGACCCGACGGACAAAACTGCCACGTTGATTACAAATTTGCAAGACTCCTCAAAAAAGCTAATTGTGACGACGATACAAAAACTTGCCAACGCAATAAAATCTAGCAAATATACAAAAATTATGGATAAATATAAAGACGATAAAGTTGTGTTTATAATAGACGAGTGCCATCGCTCACAATTCGGGTTGATGCACACTGCGGTACAAAAACATTTTGCAAACTCTCAATATTTCGGATTCACGGGGACGCCTCGTTTTGAAGAAAACAAGAGCCAAGAGGGGCGAGTTACTGCTGACTTGTTTGGCAAGTGTCTGCATAATTATTTAATTAAAAATGCGATTAAAGACAACAACGTGTTGGGCTTTTCCGTTGAATATTATAACACTATAAAAGGAAACTTCACTGAAGATGACCCCGAACAAGTTCACGGGATAGACACCGATGAGGTTATGATGAGTGATGAACGACTTACGACAATTGCTAACCATATAGTTGAAATTCACGACCTAAAAACGAATAGCAAAAAGTATACTGCAATTTTGGCTGTGCAAAATATCCCGATGTTAATTAAGTATTACGATATATTTAAAACGATTGAACACGAATTAAAAATCGCTGCGATTTTCACATTTGGTGCAAATGAGGACAGCGAAGAAGGCAAAGAACATTCAAAAGATAGCCTTGAGCGAATTATCGATGATTATAACGGTATGTTTAACAAAAATTATAGTACGGAAACGTATGGCAATTATTTTTCGGACGTGTCTAAACGAGTGAAAAATGCTAGCATTGATATTTTGATTGTGGTGAAAATGTTTTTGACTGGGTTTGATAGCAAGACGCTAAACACGCTTTATGTCGATAAAAAGTTGAAATACCACGACTTGTTGCAAGCGTATTCAAGAACGAACCGTGTTGAGAGTGTAACTAAGCCGCACGGGAATATCGTATGTTATCAAAATTTGAAAACAGATACGGACGATGCTATACGTTTGTTTTCTCAAACTAACGATACCGAAACGGTGCTTATGGGTAGCTATGATGAGTATGTGCAAAATTTTGTGGTGCAACTTGCCAATTTGCATACCATTGTTGCTACTCCATCTGATGTTGATACAATTGAGGGTGAAGCGGCTGAAAAAGAGTTTATCGTTGCGTTTAGGGAGCTGTCAAAAACTTTGACTAAGCTTCAAACTTTCACGGAGTTTGAGTTCACTGATGAGCATATAGGAATTGACGCCAAAACTTATGAGAAGTTTAAAGGCAAATATTTGTTGATTTATGATAGAGAAAAACGACGTAACCACAAAGATAAAGCTTCTATATTGGCGGATATCGACTTTAGTATTGCCCTTATGCACACGGATAAAATTAATGTGGATTATATTTTGAATTTGATAAAAGATATCGACACTTCGGACGATGACCAGAGGGACAAAGACGTTAAAAATATTATGGGCCAACTGGAAAACGCAGATAACGAGGAGCTACGCCTAAAAGTTGACTTGATTAAAGATTTTCTAACGACAGTTATACCAACTCTTACGCCAGACCATTGCATAGATGAAGAATTTGAGCAGTTTGAAAAGGCGGTTCAGGCACAAGAAATTAGTATGTTTGCCCAAGCAAATAATTTGACTCAACAATTGGTGCTTGAAAGTATTGAGGAATATAGTTTTTCAAATATAATTAACGAAGAAAAATTGAGCAAGCAAATAACAGGCGGGTTTAAAGAGAAACGAAATAAGGCGACGCTGCTTAGAAGTTTTATTAAGGAACAAGCTGAAAAATACCAAACTGTATTGACATAATATATACATTGTATTAAAATATGAGTATATTTAATGATTGAAAGGAGTAATCAATATGGCTCAAACAACTCTAAGTATCCGTATAGATGAGGGTTTAAAACAACAATTTGATGCATTTTGTCAAGAAGTTGGATTAAATACTTCGGTAGCAATCAATATGTTTGCAAAAACTGTGGTTCGTGAACAAAGAATTCCGTTTGAAATTTCACTTGCAAATGACCCATTTTACAGTGCTGAAAATCAAGATAGACTGCTAAAAGCAGCACAAAGAATAGAGGCAGCAGACGAATAGACGACAAAAATCGTATTGTATATAGAATACAAGATAATACTATACAAATAATACAATGTGGATCTCATTATAGACAAAAATAAAATTTTAAGGTGAGCTATATTTTTAAATGGCTGACCTTTTTTTATTATAAATTTCATGGAGGTAGAAAAACTATGCAAGAACATCAACAAGAACTATATTCAAATTTATGGAACGTGGCAAACAATTTACGTGGAAATATGGAGCCAAACGAGTTTAAAAACTACATTTTAGGGCTAATATTTTTCCGTTATTTATCAGAAAAAGTGGAAAACAGAGCTAACTTACTGCTTGAAGAAGATGAGATGTCATACGCCGAAGCTTGGGACGACGAAGAAATTCGTGAGGATTTGCAGGAGGAGTTAACAATTCAGCTTGGATTTTACATTGAGCCAAAAAACTTGTTCGCCTCATTGGTTGAGCAAATAAACATCGGCAAATTTGACGTTGAGTTGTTGGCGATAGCGATAAACCAAATATCGGCGTCAACACAGGGGCAAGAGAGCGAAAAGGAATTTGACCACTTATTCGACGATATGGACTTAAAGTCAACAAAATTGGGACGAGATGTGAAGTCACGTTCGGCACTTATTAGCAAAGTTATCTGCTCAATAGCCGACTTATCTTTTGGCACGGACGACACCGAAATAGACATTTTGGGTGATGCGTATGAGTATTTGATTGGTCAATTTGCATCAAATGCAGGAAAAAAAGCAGGTGAGTTTTATACGCCACAGCAGGTGTCAAAAATATTAGCTAAAATCGTAACTTTGGGGAAAACGGACTTACGTTCGGTGTATGACCCAACTTGTGGGTCTGGTTCGTTGCTGCTTAGAGTTTCAAAAGAAGCAAACGTGAGAAAATTTTGTGGGCAAGAACTTACTTCAACGACGTACAATTTGGCTAGAATGAATATGTTACTACACAACGTGTCGTATCAAAACTTTGATATAAAAAATGATGATACGCTAGAAAACCCGCAACATATCGACATGAAGTTTGATGCAATTGTGGCGAACCCACCCTACTCTGCTAAATGGAGTGCGAGCGAAAAACTTTCAGATGACGATAGATTTAGCGACTATGGCAAATTAGCACTTCGGTGACGTTTTGCCACGTGAAAGAAGCATTTAATTGCTTATAATGTGTAAGCACATACTAAGTGGACAAGTGCACGGGGATTTTTAAAAGCAATGAAAACACACTTGAAAACCCCCTTTTCGTTGTGCAGTAGATTGAGAAGACAACGTTGCTAAAGATTTTTTTTTTTTTAAATTCAGCTGATTGTGCTGGCATTATGTGGCGCTCTACTTCGGCAATTTCTTAGGAGGACCCACCAGCGATTAATGTTAGAGGTAGGCGTAGAGAGCGAAATTCGTACTTTGATCACCGAGATGTTTTGCTGTTAACACATCAAGTAAGTTTGTAAGCTTACATTTAATTTCGTCTCCCTCTGTTAATTTATCTGTATCTCTGTTGTTTTGTCTATTTGACACTGTTTCATACTCACAAAAGAGCGAAGGAGATGTATATGTTTGTCCATGTGTATGAAGACCTGCTTTGATCGTTCCATTCTGTGTTGCATCCCTGGAAAACCGTTGAAAGATCAAAGCAACGCTAGCTGCGCTTGTGTTTTGATTCATGCACTTGCAGAAAATATATTTAGCCCCAAATAGGCTGAGTGACCTTTCACTGCAGGGACTGCATGCTGAATGTGTCAGCTTGGCACTTTATGAGGCTGTTAAAGGAGGCTGATGGAGCTTGATTGTCAACAAAGAATTTTGGTGGTGCTTTTATTTTGGGTCTCTTTTGTGCCTTTTGTACCAAAAAAGAGCTTCTCATGAAACAAAAAGCACTTTTCTCAGCCTTTATTCTACAGCTCCCATCCAATCAGCTTAGAGGCATTGTTGGCCTTGCCATACAGTCGGATGGATACAGGCAGACATCTAGATACCTTTAATCTAACCCCCTCCCAAAAAAGAGCTCTTAAAATAGTTGAAAATATATTAAAATGTGGAACATATACAGTATATTCTGTTTTTTTTAAAATTGTATTATCGTTCTATGTTCAAGCTTTAGGTATTCATAATTGTTAAGCGGATGCTGAACTGTGATATTCTTTATTCTTCCTCCGTTAGAGGTACATTTCTAGCGAAGGGAGGAGATTTTGCCTCTTAAAAAGTGTCAAACACCACAGTCTGCAAGAGATGAACAGCAGTGTGGGGGTTTGACTAACCAGCCTGTCTCCAGGGTTTTTACTCTGACAGTAAAATCAAAGGCACTCATCAAAATAGCATTTAT
>LNZQ01000073.1 GCA_002007315.1 Epulopiscium sp. Nele67-Bin004 | reverse complement strand
TGTCGTCAGTAGGTGGCAGAAGCTGACTAGAAATCGTCACTCTGCCAGACTTCGCCAAGTGCATCTTGGTCTATCGATCTGTTGCTGTTACGTGTTGTCATCTTTAGAGAGTGACATGACCTGGAAGCAGGCCAACAACCAAGACAAGCTGCAAGAACACCACAAAGTAAACACATTCTGCCAGAGCAGAAAACAGGCAGCAAGAGAAAGAAACATATTTAAGCAGACTAGTCAGCAGAGAAAAAATGGCCACTAACAAGAGAGTGAGTGAGTCTGGGATTTATTCTGAGCGACTAAAGAAGTAAACCTTAAACTACAACCTCAGCCATTTGCTCTCCTTTCATCCTTTAATCACACAAGATAGAGCATCTCTGGAAACATGATTTCCTTTAATTTAAAAAACAGCTAAAAAGAATAATTCACTAATAATCTGTATACAAGCTGAATCATAGCAAAAAAATGCCTGCCCGAAACATCTTGGTTTGATTTGATTCTGTTCCATTCCATCCTGTGAGAGAAGGAGCTTCATGTCATGTCATGTCAACATTGTTTTTCATTACTCCCTCTTTTATGAAAATCTGTACTCGTTCTGCACATGCTCACTCGCTCCCCTCCCCTGGGAGCAAAGCATCGCTATTTCTTCTCTTGTTTGTTGTTAACTTGTGTTTTCCACTACTTTTATGAGCTGGGTGTCTTTCTCAAGGGAAACTTTGTTGAATAGGACATGTTTACTAGTTTGGGAGAAATAAAGAGCTTGTATTCTGTTCAACAACTCCAGGAGTACACTCAGATGATGCTGTTTCCCCAGGACAAAAGCACAGCAGTGAAGAAATAGAGGTGCCAGAAGCACGATGCTGGTCAGTCTTTCTCAAACATTTGGCAAACTGCTGGATTCTGTGAAATGTGCTGCTTCAACACGTTCCCATCTGTTGTCACGATCCATTGCATAAAATCTTCCTGCCAAAGTTGCAATTTCACCCACACCAATTTCATCAAGTTTTGCTTGAAGTTCTTCAACAAATCCTTTTCCTGAAGCTGGAGGTGTATCTCTACCATCTAAAAATGGGTGAATATAAACTTTAGTAAGACCAAGTTTTTTAGCCATTTCAACTATCCCAAACAAATGATTTTTGTGACTATGAACTCCACCATCTGAAAGTAATCCAAGTAGGTGTAGTGCTTTATCGTCTTTTTTTGCAGCTTCCATTGCATTAACGATTGCTTTGTTTTCTAAAATTTCGCCATCTTGAATAGCTTTTGTAATTCTTGTCAGCTCTTGATATACAACTCTACCAGCACCAATATTTAAGTGACCAACTTCAGAGTTACCCATTTGTCCGTCTGGAAGACCAACTGCCATACCACTAGCAAAACCTTCAACTGTTGGATATTTTTTAACTAAGCTATCAAGAAAAGGTGTGTTTGCTTGTTTTACTGCATTATCTTCCACTTTTTCGCTAATTCCATATCCATCTAAAATTAATAGTAATGTTGTTTTCATTTTTCCGCCCTCTTTAATTTATAAAAATTAGTAGTTTACTATTTCAGCAAACTCTGGTTTTAAACTTGCTCCCCCAACTAATCCACCATCAATATTACCCATATTGAAAAGTTCGTTAGCGTTAGCACCATTTACAGAACCGCCATATTGAATTCTAACTGCATCTGCAACTTCTTGAGTATAAATTTCTGCAACAACTTCTCTTATAGCTTTACAAACTTCTTCTGCTTGTGCTGAAGTTGCAGTTTTTCCAGTTCCGATTGCCCAAACTGGCTCATATGCAATAACAACATCTTTTGCATCATCTGCACTCACGTCTTTAAGTGCAACTTTAGTTTGAAGACGAACTAAGTCGATTGTTATTCCTTGTTCTCTTTCTTCTAAACTTTCACCCACACAAATAATTGGCACTAAGTTGTGTTTGATAGCTGTTAAAACTTTTTTATTTACAGTTTCGTCTGTTTCGTTGAAATATTGTCTTCTTTCAGAGTGTCCAAGGACTACATATTTAACACCGATTGATGTAAGCATTTCAGCTGAAATTTCTCCAGTGTATGCACCATTTTCTGCAAAGTGCATGTTTTGTGCACCAACAGCAATATTTGTTCCTTTTACAGCGTCAAGCACTGGTTGTAAGCATACGAACGTAGGACATACAAGTACGTCCACTTTGTCTGTGTCAATTTTATCTTTTAATGAGTTGATAAGTTCAACTGCCTCTTGTGGTGTTTTATTAAGTTTCCAGTTGCCTGCTACGATTTTTTTACGCATGGTAAAAATCCTCCTGTTTTTTATAAAATTATATGGAATTGTGTCCACATAGCATTTTTTTGTAAAAGTTAGCTTACTATGTGGACATTCAGTGTAAAAGTTAGTTAATAAGTTTTAATTACTTGTTGTCTGCTGCTGCAACACCTGGAAGTTCTTTTCCTTCTAAGAACTCAAGACTTGCTCCACCGCCTGTTGAGATGTGAGTCATTTTGTCTGCAATTCCAAGACGTTTAACAGCGTTTACAGAGTCTCCACCACCAACGATAGTAGTTGCTCCAGCTAAGTCTGCTACTGACATACCAACATCTAGTGTACCTTTTGCGAAGTTTTCAAATTCAAATACTCCCATTGGTCCATTCCAAACAACAGTTTTTGCACCTTCTAAAGCTTTTTTGAAAGTTTCGATAGATTTTGGTCCGATATCAAATCCTGACCAACCAGCTTCAATTGTTTCAACAGTTTTAAACTCTGTATCGTTAGAGAATTCTTTACCGATTACGTGGTCAACTGGAAGAAGAAGGTTAACTCCTTTTTCTTTAGCTTTGTTTACCATTTCTAAAGCATAGTCTAATTTGTCTTCTTCTAATAAAGAATTTCCAACTTCTTGACCTTGAGCTTTAAGGAAAGTATAAGCCATACCCCCACCAATGATTAGTGTATCAACTTTTTCTAATAAGTTATTGATAACTCCGATTTTGTCAGAAACTTTTGCTCCACCTAAAATAGCAACGAAAGGTCTAACTGGGTTTTCAACAGATTCACCTAAGAATTTGATTTCTTTTTCCATTAGGTATCCAACAACATTGTCATCACAAAGTTTCGCAACACCAACGTTTGAACAGTGTGCACGGTGAGCAGTACCGAATGCATCGTTAACGAAAACTTGTTTGTCACAAAGGTTTGCTAACTCTTCTGCATAAGTAGTTGCTGCGTCATCTTTTCCGTATTTAGTTTCTTCACCACGGTATCTAGTGTTTTGAAGTAATAAAACTTCTCCGTTTTGTAATCCGTTTGCTAATTCTTGTGTAGCTGGACCAGTTACAGTATCGTCGTTTGCGAATTTAACAGTAATTCCAAGGTGTTTTGATAAACTTTCAGCCACTGGTGCTAAAGAAAGCTCTGGTTTAGCTTCTCCTTTTGGTTTACCAAGGTGAGAACAAAGAATTACTTTTGCTCCTGCTTCTACTAATTTTTTAATAGTTGGAAGTGCCCCAAGAATACGGTTTTCGTTTTGGATTACTCCATCTTTTAATGGCACATTGAAGTCACAACGAACTAATACTTTTTTACCTTGTAGGTTTTCTAATTGGTCTACAGTTTTTTTATTTAACATTTCAAATTTCTCCTCAAAATTAAATTTAATATAATTAATATAAAAAAAGGGCCAGCCCTAAAGACTGGACCCTTTTAGGACCTTACTAAATTCTTACAGTTCAGCAAAATATTTGATAGTTCTAACCATGTTGCTTGTGTAAGAGTTTTCATTGTCATACCAAGAAACAACTTTAACTAAAGATTTATCTCCAAGAGCTTGAACTTTTGTTTGAGTTGCATCAAATAATGATCCGAAAGTTGATCCGATGATATCGCTTGATACTAATTCTTCTTCAGTGTATCCGAAAGAATCGTTAGCAGCAGCTTTCATAGCTTCGTTAACTTGATCAGCTGTTACAGTTCCGTTAACTACAGCTACTAACTCAGTTAATGAACCAGTTGGAACTGGAACACGTTGAGCAGCTCCATCTAATTTTCCGTTTAATTCTGGAATAACTAGACCGATAGCTTTTGCAGCACCTGTTGAGTTAGGAACGATGTTTACAGCTCCAGCACGTGCTCTTCTTAAATCACCTTTAGAGTGAGGACCGTCTAATGTCATTTGGTCACCTGTGTAAGCGTGAATAGTAGTCATAAATCCTTTTTCGATTGTAGCTAAGTCGTTTAATGCTTTAGCCATTGGTGCTAAACAGTTTGTAGTACAAGACGCTGCAGAGATGATAGTATCATCAGCTTTTAAGATGTCTTCGTTTACTCCAAATACAACTGTTGGAAGGTCGTTTCCTGCTGGTGCAGAAATAACAACTTTTTTAGCTCCTGCTGCGATGTGTGCTTCAGATTTAGCTTTAGTTACGTAGAAACCAGTACACTCAAGTACTACGTCTACTGCTAAGTCTCCCCATGGAAGGTCTTTTGCATCTCTTTGAGCATAAATTTTGATTTCTTGTCCATCAACAACGATTGAATCTTCTTTAGCTTCTACTGTGTGTGCTAAAGCGTATTTACCTTGTGCTGAATCATACTTTAAAAGATGTGCTAACATCTTAGGATCTGTTAAGTCATTTATTGCTACTACTTCGTATCCTTCTGCTCCAAACATTTGTCTAAATGCAAGACGACCGATACGTCCAAAACCATTAATTGCTACTTTTACTGCCATTGATAAATCCTCCTTAGAAATATACGTTTGTGTTTTATATACAATCACGTCATTAGTATGTTACTAAATCGGTGACTTGATACCTAAAAAATAAAATAATTTTTTGTCAAACTTCCAATGTTGTCCATTTGTTTTTCTCTTTATTTATTATACTCATTTTTCCAAATAATATCAAGAGAAAAATAGAAAAATATACATTTTTTTTGTTATAACTTTAACATAGTGACATAATCTTTAACATATTGGGAATTAATATCCAGTTGTGTAATATTTTGGTTAGCTCTATCCATAGCAATTATGGCATTTCTTTGGATTATATTTTTCCCACGCCAGCCACATGAAGTTTTTTTCAAGTAATCTCTAAAAAATTTGTTGTCTATTGTCGCATAATTATGATACGGGTTAGCCATATAATCAAGCGACTTAAAATCATCAACTGTACTATAATTTATTTGTTGATTTTGAGGGCAATTTATTTGGCACAAATCACAACCAAAAATATTTCCTTGCAACAAACTTATTTCATCTAGCGTAATATGCTTTTTTTGCGTTAAATACGACAAACATTTACTTGTGTTTGCATTTTGAGTGCAATTAGATGGGCATTTATATTCACAAACTTGGCAAGTGCCACATTGACTATAAGTTAAAATATTTTTAATATCGTTTTTTTCTTCACAATTTATACTTAAATTTGTCAAAATTTCGCCTAAAAATACGTATGAGCCATATTTTTTAGTAATTAACAAATTATTTTTGCCAATAGTCCCTAGTCCTGCTAAATATGCTATATACCGCTCTGGTAACGGGTTGCTATCAACTAACCCTATCGCTTCCCCGCCTAGAGTAGATATATGCTCACATATTTTATCCAAATAACTTTTTACAACAATATGATAATCTAATCTCTGAGTATAAATAGAAAAACCATTATTAACACTTTGATTATCATTGTATGGAAATGCTATACTAATAATAGTTTTTACACCTTCCATTTGATATTTAGCGTCTATTCGTTTTTCAATGTCAGCTTCTTCAAACTCTATTTCAAGGCTATTATTTTTTCTGTGCAAAAAATAAGGTACAAGCTCGGTAAATCGTCGGTATGGAATAAATCCAATCAACTCAAGTCCCAAGCTTGTACAATACTCTGTTATCTTATTCTGCATTTTCTGGTGGAGCATATTTTAGAGGATGCAACTGTCCATCTGGCGTTTGAATTTTTGTATTTTCAAGTTGTTGTTTAAAATTACCTCTAAATATTTTCAAATATTGCTTACGTAGCTCTTGTTGTTCTTCAAGCTCATCATCTGTAAGCCCTTCTGCCTTCTTTTTATTAGCCAATTCATTAATTCTTAAAAGCAATTCATCCATCATATAGTATCACTCCTTCAAAATTTTACCGTTGTTAGGTAAGCTAGATTTTTTATACGGTACTTTCTTGGCATCTACGCTCCCAAGTTGTACCATGTGTGCTTTTTTCGTTGTCAATAAAACTTTATCACCTTGGTTATCTCTTTTTTGTTTTGTTTCAAGCTGGCTACTTTCAAAACATAAATACCTATTGTCACTTCTTACGCCATAAACAAGTTCATTAGGTTGCTCAAGCACAATACCAACACATTCTTCTTTAGGGTAATAAGCATTAATTAATTTTTTACGATTAGTTTTAGTTTTGTATAGCTCTAGCGGAATTTTTGCTACACGCCCATTTTTAAATCCAACTATAATAGTTTCTTCATAGTTTACTGTTGGGCAAGCAAATATAATTTTCTCATCTTGGTCAAGCTCTAGTATATTTGGCAAATATACTCCCATTTGGCTTACTTTAGCATCTTCAATATCATGCATTTTCATCTTATACACTCTAGCCTGATTGCTAAAAAATAATACGTCTGTTTTATTTGTGGCTTCTGCTGACTGAATTATCGTATCGCTTTCTTTAAGCCTTTGCTCACCACTATTTCGGAGTGATATTAGCGAAACTTTTTTGAAATACTGTTGCTCAGTTAAGAAAAATCTTAAACGATAATCTTCTATCAAGCACGCCTGCGTAAGAGGAACTTCATGTGCTGTAGTTATTATTTCTGTTTTTCGCTCTCTACTATGCTTCTTATTTATAACTTTTAATTCATCTATTATAACTCGTTTAAGTTTAGATTCTGTTTTTATTATATCTTCTAAACGCTTAACTTCTTTTTCAAGTTTATCAAGTTCTGAAACTGTATTTAATATATACTGTTTGTTTAGATGTCGAAGCTTTATTTCAGCAACATAATCTGCTTGTAGTTCTGTTAAAGAAAACGCCTCTATAAGTCTAGGAACTACTTCTTTTTCTTGTTCAGTATTTCGTATAATATCTATAGCCTTATCAATATCTAACAAAATAGCTTGCAAACCTGATAACAGGTGGTGGCGATTGTTCATTTTAGTAATGTTGTACTTATATTTTTTTGTTACACAATCTTTTCTAAACTCACACCACTCATGTATTATAGTTTTTACGCCCATAACTCGTGGCATACCACCTATTAAAATATTAAAGTTACAGCTAAACGTGTCTTCTAAAGGTGTGCTTTTATACAGCTTTTGCATAACAAGTTCTGGGTCTACTCCTCGTTTTAAATCAATAGTAATTTTTAACCCTGATAAATCTGTTTCATCTCGTACATCATTTATCTCACGTATTTTACCAGACTTAACTAAATCTTCAATTTTGTCAATTATAGCTTCTATTGTTGTAGTATAAGGGATTTCAAGCACTTCTATGCAATTTTCTTTTTTCATAATCTGGTATTTAGCACGAACTTTGAAAGAACCTTTTCCAGTGTTTAGTATATGTTTTATCTCAGCTTCATTGTAAATTAATGAACCACCCGTTGAAAAATCAGGAGCTTTAATATATTGTGATATATCTGTTTTATCATCTTGTAAGTAGGCAATAGTTGCCTCACACACTTCACCTAAGTTAAAACCACATATGTTGCTAGCCATACCAACCGCTATGCCTTGGTTTGAGTTTACCAAAATATTAGGAAAAGTTGTAGGTAACAAAACAGGTTCTTTCATTTTACCATCATAATTATCTACAAATTCCACACAATTTTCTTCTATATCTCCAAACACCGCTTCACAAATGTTACTAAGTTTTGCCTCTGTATATCTCGATGCTGCATAAGCCATATCCCTCGAATAAACTTTTCCAAAATTTCCTTTTGATTCAACAAACGGTGTATTTAAGGCGTCATACCCCTGTGTAAGCCTAACCATCGTTTCATATATTGCCGAATCTCCATGTGGATTAAGTTTCATAGTTTGTCCAACTATATTTGCTGATTTAGTTTTTGCGGATTTTAATAGTCCCATTTTATACATAGTGTATAATAGTTTTCTATGAGATGGCTTAAATCCATCAATTTCGGGCAATGCTCTTGATACTATGACGCTCATAGCATAGGGCATATAATTTGTTTCTAAAGTTTCAGATATATTTTGCTTAATAATCATAATTTTCCCCCTTATTCGTTTGTTTCTAGCTCATATCTGCAAGTTCTAAATATTGATATCCCGATTGTGCAATAAAATCTTTTCTCCCTTGTAAGTTGTCTCCAAGCAATAGGTCGAATTTCTCTTTTGTAGTTTTTGCATCTTGTGGTAACACTTGAATAAGTCGTCTAGTTTCTGGATTCATTGTTGTTTGCCACATCATTTCTGGGTCATTTTCCCCAAGACCTTTAGAGCGCTGTAACGTATAGTTCGTGTTAAGTCTATTTACTATTTGTACTTTTTCACTCTCAGAATATGCAAAATAAGTGTGCTTTTTTGTATTAATCTCATACAGAGGAGTTTCAGCAATGTATATTTTCCCCTCTTCTATCAACGTTGGCATTAAAGTGTAAATCATAGTTAAAATTAACGCCCTAATCTGGTACCCATCGACATCTGCATCAGTACATATAATTACTTTGTTCCACCTTAGATTATTCAAATTAAACGTATTTAACTCTTTGCTGTGTTTGCAGTCTATTTCAATGCCACATCCTAAAACTTTTAATAAATCAACTATAATATCGCTTTTAAATATTTTATCATAATCCGATTTTAAACAATTTAAAATTTTTCCTCGGACTGGCATAATTCCTTGAAACTCTGCATTTCTACCGAGTTTGCAAGAACCTAGTGCCGAATCTCCTTCAACGATATACAGTTCTCTAACGCCCTTATCTTTTGTACGACAATCAACAAACTTTTTTATACGATTACTTATATCTATACTTCCACCTAGCTGCTTACGTACGTTTATACGTGTACGTTCTGCTTTTTCACGGCTACGTTTATTAATTAATATTTGCTTTGCAATTTTTTCTGCTTCTTCTCTGTTTTCAATAAAATAAACATGAAGATAACTTCTTATAAAATCTTGCATAGCCTCAGCAATAAATTTATTTGTGATAGATTTTTTAGTTTGATTTTCATAGCTTGTAATAGTCGAAAATGAATTTGTTACTAATATCAAGCTATCTTGTATGTCTACAAATGTAATTCTTTTTTCATCTTTTGTGTATAAACCCTCTGATTTGATGTACTGGTCAATGCTATAAATTAGAGCATTTTTTACGGCTCTATCTGGCGAACCGCCATATTCCAAAAAGCTTGAATTATGGTAATATTCTAATAAATTAGTAGCAAAGTCAACATAAAGCCCACAATTAAATGTGCAATAATGTATGTATGATAAATTCGGAGACTCTAATCAGATTTTACTATAGGGATTTAAAAAAAACAAAAACAAACAGAAGCTGTTTTTGCCAGCTAATGACGTATTATGGAAATCAGATTGAGACAAAATTAAAAAAAATAAAAAAAATAAA
>LNZQ01000072.1 GCA_002007315.1 Epulopiscium sp. Nele67-Bin004 | reverse complement strand
TTCCGCCCTGAATCGGGACATTCTGGTCCA
This sequence comes from Epulopiscium sp. Nele67-Bin004, assembly GCA_002007315.1. The sequence goes on along the minus strand of LNZQ01000072.1, from coordinate 7,019 downwards.
GAACTCCCACAGCGTTGAAGTTGAGACAAACTGCTGTAAAGCGGGTCAAGAGGTCACTGCAGCGCTCATGTGAACCTAAATTATCTGCGATTTCTATCGAAATTACAATAAAACTAAGTTACATGAATGAATAAAACGTGGCATTTTTTGCACGGCGCTCAAAATTACAACAATTTACATGTGATTTGATTTGCAGGAAAATTTTTTTTGAACCTTTCCTGATTAAAAACAAATTTTTTTTGGTTAAGTTTAAAGTTGGGGTTGGCAACGTCTGGAAATCAAGCTAGCTGTAGCATGAGACTCCTAAAGAAGCAACTCCGCTGCACCCTCCCCTCCCTGTTTTTGCTCCAGCTGGTGTTTTATTTTGTTTGTTGTCGCTCTCTCTTTTAAGTCCAGTCTGCACCAAAGATTAACAATGAGACCAAACGGTTGCAGGGAAAGTTGCAGCGGTGTAAACTGGTCCGTCTCAGCTCGACTCAAGCCGGCTGACGGTGTCGCCTGCAACTCAGCTTGTCAAGTCACAAGAGGGTCAGTTTTAGAACGTAAGTCACTTGTTTCAACAGCCAATCAGCTCGTAGCGACGTCATCTGTTAAGAAGCGCAGCGTAGCGTATTGTTCCAATCTGAACACAAGCTTTCTGAATAACCCTGATTCACTGCAAAGTGCCAGTCTCAGTCAGTGATATCGACAAATCATTATATCAGCCCTAATGAAAAAATGACATTCAGAGTTTTAGGAATGTCACGTTTTAGAACCGCATATCCCATGAGGCTTTTAGGTATGTAGGAAGGAAGTATAATGTTGCTTAGTTAACTGTGGGTTAAAAATCAAGCCCTGTTTTTTTAGCTTAAATTAACTAAACCTTTATCTTTCATTGTTTTTAATGCAATCATTATCCCAAGCCTAGCATGATAATGTGTCAATCCGCCTTGGAAAAACACAGTATATGGTGGTTTTATCGGTGCATCTGCACTAAGCTCAATAGATGCACCTTGTATAAACGTTCCTGCAGCCATAATTACATCTGCATCATACCCTGGCATAGCCCATGGCTTTGGCGTAACAAAACTATCAACAGGTGATGATTTTTGTATACCCTCGCAAAACGCTATAACATTTTCAGGAGTTTTCATATCAATTGCCTGAATAATATCACTACGCCTTTGCGTACTTGTTGGCAACACATTAAAACCAAGCTTTTCAAATATAGCTGCTGCAAAAACTGCACCTTTTAGGGCATTTGCAACAACTTCAGGTGCTAAAAATAGCCCTTGAAGCACAGGCTGATTTAGCCCTAACGTTGCCCCAACTTCTTTGCCAAGCCCTGGAGCAGTTAGTCTCATTGCTGCATTTTCAACATATTGCTCTTTTCCAGCGATATATCCACCTGTTGCTGCAAGCCCACCCCCAGGATTTTTTATAAGCGAGCCAACAACTAAGTCTGCACCAACTTCAGTCGGCTCAATCGTATCAACAAATTCACCATAGCAGTTGTCTACCATACAAATTATATCATTTCTAACGCTTTTAACACATTTGATAATTTCACCAATTTGTGCAACTGATAATGTAGGTCTATAGCTATACCCTTTTGAACGCTGTATAGTTACTAGCTTTGTTTTTGATGTGATTGCATTTTTTATTCCTTCAAAATCTATATCAAAGTTTGGCAACAAATCAACTTGATTATACGTTATCCCAAACTCAGCAAGACTTCCATTTGTAGGAACTATACCTATAACACCGTCTAGTGTATCATAAGGCTTTCCTACAACTGATAACAGCTCGTCACCAGGACGCAAATTGCCAAACAGTGCAACTGTTAGGGCGTGCGTCCCAGACATAAGTTGCGGTCTAACTAACGCAGACTCCGTTTTGAACACGTCTGCGTAAATGCTTTCGATTACGTCTCTACCAACGTCGTTGTATCCGTATCCTGTCGTTGCAGCAAAATGCATATCGCTTAATCTATTTTTTTGCATAGCATATAAAACTTTCGCTCCATTTGTGTGGGCGTTTTTATCAATTTGCTTAAATGTATCTTCAAGTTGTATTTCTATATGCTCACAAAATCTTTCAACTTCTAACATATGAAATCTCCATTATTATCGGTAGTACCATCGGGCTACGCTTAGTTTTTTGCCAAACGAAGTCTCTAAGGTCATCTCTTACTATATTTTTTATTTGTGTCCACTCAACGATGTTTTGCTTTTCACACCTATCTAATGCACGACGAACAACATTTTTAGCTTGATCCATCAAATCTTCAGCTTCACGAACGTATACAAATCCACGTGAAATTATATCTGGTCCAGATACAACAAATCCTGATTCACGTTCAAGTGTCATTACAGCAATTAAAAGACCGTCTTGAGATAAATGTTTTCTATCTCTAAGAACTATATTTCCAACATCGCCTATACCAAGCCCATCAACAAGAACTTGCCCTGACGGAACAGTTCCTATAATTTTGCAAGTATCACGTCCAAGTTCTAGCACATCACCGATAGACATAAGAGTAATATTGCTTTTGTCCATTCCCATAGTTACAGCTAGTTCTGCATGTTTTTGTAAATGTCTATATTCACCATGCACAGGAATAAAATATTTTGGTCGAACTAACGCATGAATTAATTTTAATTCTTCTTGTGCCGCATGTCCTGATACGTGCGTATCTTCGTTTAGTATTGTTGCACCTTTGCGAGCCAAATCATTTATAACTTTTGAAACTGTTTTTTCATTTCCTGGGATAGGCGTTGAACTTAATATAACTACATCGCCTGGTTTTATATCCACTTGTTTGTGTTCAGATTTTGACATTCGAGACAACGCCGCCATAGGTTCACCTTGACTACCAGTCATAATAATAACAACTTGGTCATCTGTATACTTTTTAAGTTCACTCACTTCTATTAAAGTATTTTTAGGTATATCTAAATACCCAAGTTCACTTGCAGTTTTTACAACGTTGACCATACTTCTACCCATAACAGTTACTTTTCGATTAGCTACATGGGCTGCATTAATAATTTGTTGAACTCTATCAACATTTGATGCAAAAGTTGCAACCATTATACGTTTTGTTTTGTATTTGCTAAATATCGCTTCTAAAGTATTTCCAACCATTCTTTCTGATTGAGTGTATCCTGGTCTTTCAGCATTTGTACTATCCGCCATAAGAGCTAATACACCTTGTTTTCCAATCTCTGCAAGGCGATGTAAGTTTACCATTTCGCCTTTAATTGGAGTATAGTCTATCTTAAAATCTCCTGTGTGCAATAACGTTCCAACTGGAGTCCAAATAGATAACATAACAGCATCTGCAATACTATGATTTGATGTTATAAATTCTATTCTAAAGCTGTTTCCAAATTTGATTGTATCTCCTTGAGTTACATTATATCTAGTTGTTGTCGATAATAAATTGTGCTCTTTAAGCTTATTTTCAACTAACCCTATAGTTAGTCTTGTGCCATAAATAGGCACATTAATTTCTTGCAATATATAAGGAAGTCCCCCTATATGATCTTCATGTCCATGTGTTAATATAATTCCTCTGATTTTCTCAATGTTTCTTGTTAGATAAGTTACATCTGGTATTACTAAATCAATCCCTAACATTTCATCTTCTGGGAACGCCAAACCGCAGTCTATAACTATAAGGTCATCTTCATATTCAAAGACTGTCATGTTTTTACCGATTTCTCCTAATCCGCCCAGTGGTATTATACGTAATTTGCTTTTTGGTTGTCTGGGTTTCAAAATTACACCTCCGTTTATTTTATTCTTCTGGTTTATCTATACAATTCTCGCACTCGCCATAAAAAATAACATTATGGTTAGTTACTTGAAATTTATATTTTTTTGCTATCTCTTGCTCTATATCAAATAGTAGATCTTCTTCTACTTCCAATACTCTGTTACAATGTTGGCATATCAAATGGTGATGTTGATGTTTTTCTTCTTCTCTTTTTAGCTCGAACCGACTAACCCCATCGTCAAAATTTAGTTTATCAATTATGCCCATTTTCTCAAACAGTTGCATTGTACGATAAACTGTTGCCAATCCAATTTCAGGATACGTTACTTTAACACAATTATAAATTTCCTCGGTCGATAAATGATTTCCATATTGTTCAAGTAATATATCTAAAACGGCTCTACGTTGTGTTGTAAGTTTGCAGCCTTTTTCTTTTAGTTTTTCTTTAAATGTTAGCGAATTCATCTTGTCGACCCTCTCGTTCTTTAGGATATTGTTAAAATTATTATATCTTATTATCATATATATGTCAATTGATAATTAATATTAATTAATTTCCAAGTCATACTCATCGCTTTCCATTAAAATTAATGCTACTTTTTGGAATTCGCCTTCATCTTCAACCAGTGCGTAAATTAAAGTATCATCTTCGCCAGTTTCTTCTTTTAATATAGTTGCTTCATCATCTTCATCAACTACAAGTAAATACTTATTTCCTTCAACTACAGTGCTATCAACAATTTCAAATAAAACTTCTTCATCATTAAAATCATCATAAAAAACTATTTTTTCCATCAAAATCTTCCTTTCGCATCTAAATAATTTTGCAATATAAATACAGCTGCAACTTTATCAATTACTTTTTTACGCTTTGCACGGCTAACATCGGCACTAATCAACATATTTTCTGCCGAAACCGTTGAAAGTCTTTCGTCCCATAATTCTACTGGCAATTTAATTTTATTTTCTAATTTTGTTTTGAAAACAAGCGTTGCTTCGGTGCTTTGGCTATGAGTATTATTCATGTTTTTTGGTAGCCCAAGCACAATTTTTTCTACTTTATATTGTTCACAAATTTCATTTATTCTATTAAGCGTTGGCTTGATGTTAAATTCATCGCTACGTTTAACTATTTCAAGCCCTTGTGCTATTAGCCCTGATGGGTCACTAACTGCTATTCCTGTGGTATTTGAACCAAAGTCTAATCCTAGTATTCTCATATTTTACTCCTATTTGAAAAAAACTGTAGAAATATCTACAGCTATTTTTATGGTTGCTTTAAATAATATGCAACTAATTCTTCCAAAATTTCATCTCTTTCAAACTTTCTAATTTTCGTTCTAGCCCCATTATGACTTGTAATGTAAGTTGGATCACCTGACATAATGTATCCTACTATTTGGTTTATGGGATTATAGCCTTTGTCATTAAGTGCTGTATAAACGTCAAGCAATGTTTCACGTGTTGATACTGGTTCTGGTAAATCAAAGTGAGTGACTCTGTGTGTGTGTGTTTGGGTTCCTGATAATCAGGTTGGTATTGTGGCGAGAAGCCATCTGCATAAAATTTAAAAATGCTGTCAGCATTGTGTCAAACGCTTGAAGCAGTCCAAAGACTAGAATAGCTCCATGTAATTGCAGTTAGTTTACCATTTTTCTGAATAAACAAAAAACTAGAGGCTGCTGCTGTAAATAAACACAGTTCATAGTGAAAAAAGTTCTGTAGCTTTTAAAACTTTGCCTTACAAGGGTGCTTACAATCTCTTCTTACCCAATTTGTGAGCTTTGATTAATCAACATCAAAGTGAGCATCAGGTGGTAGCAGTGTTTGATTCCTCCTGTTTGCTGAAGAACCACAGAAAGAAAAGTTAGTTTTAGTCCGTGTACAGCAGGTTGTTGATCCAGAATTAGTCCAGCATTGTTGTTGGTCTTGCTAACTCCCACTTACTTACATTCTTCAAAGTGAAAAAGCTGCATTTTTTTAATATTCCAAAAAAGAGATCTATTCAAGACGCAAATCTATGTTAAAATGTACACTTAAGATGTGAGACTGAGGTTGGGCACTGTTGTGTTGTGGCTCTAGCTTCTCCTGGAGGAAGAGGAAGAAAGAAGAAAATCCAAGCTGAGTTTAAGAGGATGCATGAAAACACAGAACTTAACTCTGTAAGACACCATAGAAGTCAAAAGCGATTAATAATTAGTCATTACTAATTTGTTTCACCCACGGACAGGCAGGTCACTGAGGTCTGAATGTGGGGTCGTTGTCTCAACAGGAAGGTAAAAGTCACAGCTGGAGGTCCAACGCATCCTGAGACTGAGGCACCGCCCCAAACTCCAGGTTGAGCTGTCCCTGACTGCGGGAGCGAGACAGCAGCAAAGATGGAAGAATGAAACACTACGTCCACCTCTCTCCTGACAAAGCCTCACACCTGGAAACACACACAGAGTCCTGATTGGCCCAGAGGAAAGAGACACTGCTGAAACCCAACTAATGGGTTTTAGAGGCGGAGCGTCTGACTGGTGAAATGTTTGGACTGACTGAGGCTGTTTGATGCAGATCAGTTTTTCTTCTGTCACTGCTTCACTTTGCACAACTTGAACAGCTCACAGGCTGAATTACAGCTGTCTGTCCACTGAAACCATTTAGTTTCAAAACATCACGAAGGAAACGTTTTTTCTGCCCATCACGGGTCACAAAACAACAGACTATCTGAAGCTCAGATTTGTGATCAGTATTTTCTGGAACTGTCTGCGTGACATTGCAGCTAATGCATGTACAACATTATTTATGTTGTAATGATACCTGCAGACGTTTCCTCAGGTTTGACATGGAAACTGAAAACTGAACCAACAGCATTTTAAAAGCTGGTAAACATATTTTGCACTGCGCAGTTACATTCATTATTTATTTATTATGACCCGACATGGATACAACTGCAATCTGCTCGTATGTGTGATATCCCTCCCTTCTACTTTTATCTTGAGCTTTACATTCTAATTATTCTATTTAAAAACAGGCCACATATTTTCTGTCAAAACTGTCCCACTTTTGATGCTGATTGCTGCTGTTTAAGTAGAGGAGGAGACTAAAGAAAAGATGGACGGAGAGAAACAATTTCCATGTTTAAAACTTTTGGCTGATTAAAAAATGTTTTTGCAATATCCTTTGAGTTGCTTAAAGGATGGGCAGACAGTGGGGTAACATTTATCTTTGTTTACTGAACATTGTACAAAAGCATTACATTGGCATGGTTGAGTCA
>LNZQ01000071.1 GCA_002007315.1 Epulopiscium sp. Nele67-Bin004 | reverse complement strand
CAACGTGAAATGGAATTGACGTATATATTTATCGCCCACGATTTGTCGGTTGTGCAATATATGAGCGATAGAATTATCGTTGTGTATTTGGGCAAAATTGTTGAGATTGCAACCGCAAAAGATTTGTATGATAATGCGCTTCACCCATACACAAAGGCGTTGTTGTCGGCAATTCCTGTGCCTAAGGTGAACCAAAAAAGTAATAGAGAAGAACTTGTTGGGGAAGCACCAAGCCCGATAAACAAGCTTGGAGGGTGTTCATTCCACACGAGGTGCAAAAGTGCTATGGACATATGTAAAAAGGAATGTCCACCGCTTAGATGTTCGCATGATGACCATTTGGTGGCGTGCCATTTGTATGGACATTAAATAACGGGCAACTAATAATCGTTAGGGGGCGACTATAATCGATAGCGGGCGACTAATAATCGCCCCTACTTATATTTTCATGTCGCCCCTACTTATATTAAGTCTTTATTACCTGTACATACAAAAATTGTCACATATTTTTAATTTATTCAATAAATCAACAAATTTAGTTGAAAAATTTTATGATTTATGTTAATATATACATGAAAAAATTGCTAAATATTAACTTTAGAATTAATCTAAAAGGAGAATTGAAATGAATTTGTCAAATATGCATATTTTTGTTGATAAAGTTGAAATAGCTCTTATTGGTCTAACCAATGCTGGTAAGAGTACTTTCATCGTGCATCTTATCGACAAAGAAAAAATTGGTGAAGATATTTTAGAAAAATTATCAAAAAATAATAGAGGTGGATTAACAAAAATAACAACTCACTATGAACTTGCTGGTTGCGAGGAAATGTCTATAACCGAAGTACAATTCGATATAGCTAAAATTATAGGGGACGCAACTACGCCTCAAGAATTAAACAATCGACTGGCTCAAAAACCGTATTTAAAATTGGGGTTAGTTATCTCTGAGAACTCAACTAATATTGTAACAGATTTGAAACAAATACTTAACGATATTGAAACAAAAATTAAAACTGATGTTAAAGAAGTTGCCAAATGGATCAACGATGATTCTTTTGCTAATGTAATAAAGTTTATAAAAATTCAAGTGCCAGCGAAACAATCCGTACTAAAACTGATGATGAAACGTGGATTTAAAACAGTTGTTTTGCGTGATACCAGAGGCTTTTTAGATGGAGATATCGAGCATGGAATTGAAGCAAAAACAGCTAATTTATCAGAATCAGGGCTAGATGGTATAAATGCCTGTGTACTGATGAACGGTCAAAATTCTGTTATGCCTAATGGGGCACGAGTTGTTTATGGCGATTTAGTGAAATCGGTATTTGAGTCTGTTCCTACTTTTATGATAGAACGTAGCCAATTTTTGGCTAGGGAATTAGAACTTTCAGATGAACGTACTGGCCAACTTTATCAAAAATTGATTAGTAGAGATGATATTACTAAATACAATTTTAGAAAATTACATCAATGGCTAAGCGAAATGGGGCTGTTAGATAAAGACGAACATGCAGTTAACAGGCTTATTAGCATAAATTCGCACCATTTATTGTTGCCAGAAATGATATGGGAAGATCATGACAAAATTGAAGATGACGATATATTCAATTTTGCATTAATTGAAATAATGGACATGATACTTGAAAATCTAAGCCAATTTAGAGATTTGCTGATGGAAGTGCAGACATTTTTTAACACAAATCAGTTTTCTAATTATTTATTGGACAAATTCAAACAAATATTTGATAATGATATAATCAAAGAATTGCTAATACCAAATAAATATAACAATAAAATTGTACGTAGTGTACCACGTTCTGGATTTGTGAATGTGTTAGATGAGTTGGTTGAAGGGGAGTTGATTGGTATATATAACGGTATATCAGATTACCAGCACACTGCTATTTGTAGCATAACAACTTATAATGCTATTATTGAATTGATTTACAGCTTGCCTCACGATGCTAATTTTATTGCTTATATTAAACGAAATATTCCAAGTTTAGATGATGCTCCAGAGCTTGTTATGCAACTAAAACGCTATCTGCGCTATATTGCATATCAAACTTTACAAGATAAGTATGCAACTTATCAAGGATACACATTGGCTGAGCGTGAACTTGTAATTCACTCAATCCAGGAAATGAGAGATTATTGGGACAGCAAGCGAGGGATAGACAGAGGATTTTATTGTCATATTAAAGCTATTATAGACGGTATTTATACGCAATATCATATAAATAATGAGGATAGAGAATGGTGGTACGTTAGAGTTTCTCAATATTGGTTTATTTTATTAACAACATTTTACAAGTTTTTAAATGTAGCTCATATAAATATACTTACTATGAGTCAATATTCCACAAAAAGCTATCAATATCTTGTAGAAACAATATAAGTATATGATGATCAGTGGGTTTTTTAATTCCAAAGTTATATGGCTAATAACCCAAGTTATCTTTAAGTTAATGGGCGATTAATGATCGCCCTTATTTTTTTTAGCTTACTATCGCCATCTTTAATTAAACCTTTGTTGTACATAAAATTTAAATTGAAAGGAAATTTAAGAACTAGGAGAGATGGAAAATCCCTCCTATTAATTGTGATTGCTAGTAAATAAACAATAATTCTTTTAAAAATAATGGCAACAAATGCTATTGACATAACCCCACTGCTATATTAAAGTTGTATTAACTATTTATTTAATACAAAGGGGGCAATCCACATGATAACTAAAACGACCGTTACAGAAAAAACAGACGACCAAGGCGACATCTTATACCGCACAATCGTAGTAGAAAAAATAGACGACCAAGGCGAAGTTATATCAACATCAACTACTAAAGAAACGATGGCTAAAGCGTTAAACGCACAGTATTTAAAGCCGTTCAAATATGAGAAACAAGAGGAAAAAGAAAGTTATAAAGATGAGCATGAGGGTCTTGGATACCATGAAATTATAAATAAGTTTCCAGAAGTTTTTAAACCTTCCAATATACCAATAGAATTAATCAAGACGATAAGGAGTCGAGGAAATTAAATGAATATAGAAACTAAAGAAATTTTTATGGAAAACTTAAAATTGTATGAAGTAGATGCAAGTATACTTGATAAATATTATGGTGATATATTCGGTTTTGAAGCAGATGATGAGTTTGTAGATACTAAAGTTGATGATTATTTAGTTTCTAAACTTAAAAATCACGTCAATTTTACAAACTTAATAGATAATAAAGAGAATCATATTAGTGGTATAAAATATGTATTGATTGACAATACCCAGCAAAAAGGTAATAGGCTAATCGGATATTTTGGATTTTCACCGACTATTATAGGCGAGAAAATTGTTGAGCAGCATGATAAAAAACGCCTAAAAAGTATTGAAGATGAAAAAAATGTATCTAAATTCATTAAGCACACAGGGGCAATAGGATTAGATTTTTTTGCCCTACATAGTCATTACAGAGGAGTTAGTTGTATAAATCCTAACACTAAGCAAGAGTATAAATTAAGTCAAATATTAATAGATATTTGTTTGAATGAAATAAATAAAGTGGCTACAAAGTTAAACACTAATACTATTATTTTATATTCTACTGCAATAGCTATAAAACTATATATACGTGCTGGATTTCTACCTTGCTATAATGTATTTAGAGAGGAAATGCTTGAAATAGAAGAATGTAAAAATGACATGAGTATTAGAGGTGTTTTATTAAGCAAGGAACTTATTAAATACTGCAATGTTTGGGAAAATAAATATACATTAACACTAACGCCATCAGAAATTGATAGTTTTCCAATGTATAAAATAATAAAATAACGGGGCGTTTTGCCCTTTACTAAAGTTGACAGCACAATTAATTTTGCCTATAATTATTTTGATACGAAACTATTAGGAGGAAATTATTGTGAATAAAAATCAGGAATTATTGGCAAATGAAACTATCTGGAAACTATTGATTAGATATTCATTGCCAGCGATTATCGGAATGCTTGTAAATGGGTTATACAACGTTATTGACCGAATATTTATCGGCAACATTCCAGATGTGGGATATTTGGCTATTAGTGGGCTTGGCGTAACGCTACCTATTATGACAGTTATCACGGCATTTGGTACACTTGTAGGTGTTGGTACTGCAACCAACATATCTATAAGGCTTGGGCAAAACAAAAAAGAAGAAGCCGAAGTTTTGCTTGGGACGGCACTTAGTTTAGCTGTCGTTTGTGGTGTTATCGTCACAACTGTTGGGCTTACGTTTCTCAATCCTATTTTGTCGATATTTGGGGCAAGTCCAGAAACGTTACCTTACGCAAAAGAATATATAACAATTATCATTATGGGTAGCACATTTAACGTTATGGCTATAACTATGACGAGCCTTATACGTAGCGATGGAAACCCAAAACTATCAGCTATTATTATGGGGGTAGGGTGTCTAATTAACATTTTGTTAGATGCGTTGTTTATATTTGGGTTTGGTATGGGTATCGCAGGGGCAAGCACGGCAACATTTATATCTCAATTTATAACGTCCGCTTGGGCACTTTCGTATTATTTTAGAGGAAAATCCAACTTAAATTTTTCCAAATCAAATTTAAAACTCCAAAAATCAAACGTGTTAACTATTTTTTCAATTGGTTCTGCACCGTTCACATTACAAATTGTTATGAGTGGGGCACAAGTAATTTCAAACAATTCTTTGGCTACATATGGGGGCGATATGGCTGTTGGGGCATTTGCTACTATTATGTCGGTTATCATTATGATTGGTATGCCGATTATGGGGCTTAGCCAAGGGGCACAGCCTGTTATTGGGTTCAACTACGGTGCAAAACAATACGACAGGGCAAATCTTGCGTTCAAAATTTGTATCGCTTGCACAACTATCGCTTTAGTTTTAGCTATGATATGTTTGCAGTTGTTCGCCGAACAAATCGTTAGACCGTTTTCGGGAGACAACCCAGAACTTATAAGCTTAACTGCCGATGGACTTAGAAAATACACGATAGTTATACCGCTACTTGGTTGCACTATACTAGGCTCGCAATACATTCAAGCTATAGGTAAAGCGAAACTTGCCATGATACTTGGGCTACTTCGTCAGGTGTTATTACTTATACCGTTGCTGCTTATTATGCCGCCGATATTTGGGTTGAATGGCGTTTGGTTTGCACAACCTGTGGCAGACGTGGGGGCATTTTTCCTAACGATGATAGCAGTTGTAAAAGAAATGAAATCCCAAAATGATATGGTAACCAATGATCACCCGTACGTACTGTAGGGGCGGTCACTGGCCGCCCAAAATATTATTTTATTTCGATAATCTCGCTTGCATAATCCCCAGTCAATTTAATTTGTATCCCAAAATTCATCAAATATTCCCCAGACTTCGTGATAGTCGCACCCTGCATAGCAACGTTATACTGTTTGCTTGGGTCAAGCCCACGTAACAAAATTCTCGCCCTGTCGTGCCCAATAATCGTTTGTGGCAAAAACACATACACTAAACTTTCATCGTTGTACACATATTGAAACGCATAATATTTATTTTGCGATATAGGTTTTAGTCTATAAAAATCGCCCTCTTGCACAATGTGAGCAATTTCTTTATATTTCTCAATCATTTCACGGTACACAACTTCATCTTCAGCAGTAATTTTCAAAATGTTGCTACCGATGCCAAGCGTCCCCATCATCGCACTATGGAATCTAAACCTAAGCGGAATGTTACGTTTCGACAAAAAGTTTGGACAGTCCGTCACCCACGCACGCATAGCTTTAATTGGGTAAATAAACGAATAACTTTCTTGTATCGTCAAACGGTCAAAAGCGTCTGTGTTATCGCTCGTCCAAAAATCGTCAAAGTACGTCAACGCCCCATAATCGATACGCCCACCGCCTGATGCACACGCCTCAAATATAACGTTTGGAAACTTTTGTTTCACTTTTGCAACGATATCATACACGGCAAGAATGTGATTGTGCCAAATTTCTTTGTTGTTAGAACTTTGCGAAATAGGTCGGTTTGCGTCCCACTTGATGTAGGCGATATCGTGGTTGCTAAGCAAATTTTCAATCATAGTCAAAATATAGCTTTTAACTTCAGGCAACGTTATGTTTAACACGTATTGCCCCCTAGAAGTGTCGCTTTCCACTTTGTCAAACTGATATATCCAATCGGGGTGTTTTTTGTACAAATCTGTCGGCGGATTTACCATTTCAGGCTCAATCCAAATACCAAATTTCATACCACATTGCTTAACAACGTCAATAAGTGGGTTTAGCCCGTCTGGAAATTTTTCTTCGTTGACGTACCAATCGCCCAGCCCGTTGTTTATGCCGTGACGCTGCCCAAACCAGCCGTCATCAAGGACGAACAGTTCCGCACCAAGCGTTGCTGCTTTTCGTGCAAGGTCAATTTGATGTTGGCAAGTAACGTTAAATTCCGTCGCTTCCCAAGAGTTGTATAGCACCATTTTTCGGTCTTGCTTCATTATAGTGTTTCGTGCGAACGAGTGCAAATTGTGCGACATGCCAGTGAAACCGTTTCCGCAGTAGCCACAAATTATCGATGGTGACTCAATCGTGTCGCCCGCCTC
>LNZQ01000070.1 GCA_002007315.1 Epulopiscium sp. Nele67-Bin004 | reverse complement strand
TTTTTAGCAGATTTACCCCGCCATTTGAAAACTCGTTAAGTGCCGCATACAAACTTCCGCTAACGTTTGGCAATGCAAAAATTAGTGTCATTTTGTCGCACAAGTCGTTGCTTTCTTGATGTTTTGACACAATTATAAATCGTGTTACATTTTCTTTGGCGTTGCTTATATTTTCTTCAAGCACCTCTAGCCCATAAATTTGAGCTGCACGAATACTTCCAACCGCTGCATTATGTGGGTTGCCACTATCTCTAACAAATTTTGCACTAATCGCTGTGTTGTGGTATGCAACTTGCTCGCATTTTGGAATAGTGTTCAAAAATTGTGTGCACTGCTCAAACCCTTGTGGGTGCGAAAACACTTTTGTTAGCTCAGTCGTATCTGCACCTGCAAGCCCAAGCAAATGATGCTGAATTTTTATGCTAGTTTCACCAACAATGTAGTATCCATACTGCTTAAGCAAATCAAAATTTTGAGTGATAGAGCCAGTTGTTGAATTTTCAATCGGCAACACACCATAGTCGATATACCCGTATTTTAGTGCTTCAAATACATCTTTAAACTCTGTATAATGTTGAGTTTTACAATCGTCAGTAAAATATTTTATGAGAGCTTCCTCACTGTATGAGCCTGGCACGCCTTGAAAACCAACGATTATATCCGTTTTTGAAAGCGGCGTTTCTGTAAGCCCCATAAATTCCGACTGATACTCTTTGCTTATATCCATTAATGCAGTCAAAAAATCCGATGCATAATCCGTGTATTTAGGATTTTTAAGGCGTGTAAGATTTTTTTGTAACACTTCAAGCTCACGTTGTTTGTTGTATATTTTCAAGTTGTTTTCTTGCTTATATTTCACAATGTTTTCCACAGTGTCAAGGCGTTTTTCAAAAAGATTAATTAACTCCTCATCTATTTCATCAATGGTCTTTCTATATTCATCAATCATTGCTACCTCCATAGTTTTAGCACACTAAGTGCCGCTATTGCTTCAATTACTACGACTGCCCTTTGCACAATGCACGGGTCGTGCCTACCCTCAACTTTTAGCGTTGTTTCTGTGTTTGTGCTTATGTCAACTGTTTTTTGCTCTTTGCTAATAGATGGCGTTGGTTTAATTATTACTTCAAAAAGTACGGGCATACCGTTTGATATACCACCAGTTATTCCGCCGTTGTTGTTCGTCGTCGTCTTAATTTTGCCATCAACCAAACAATATTCATCGTTTGCAACCGAACCTCGCATAGTTGCAAATTGGTCACCAGCCCCAAATGTTATACCTTTAACAGCTGGCACAGAAAATGCAAAATGTGATATCGTGCTTTCAAGCGAGTCAAAAAACGGGTTACCAACACCTGCTTTTAGCCCAACAATCGCACATTCAATTTTTCCGCCAACAGAGTCCCCCTCACTTTTAGCAGATAATATCGCCTGTTTAATATGCTCCGTTTTTGTATCATCTATAAGTGGCAACTCTTTTTTTAACAACTGTTCAAACATATCATTGTCAACATTTATCGGGTCAAACTTTGCGTCACAAATATTTTCAACTTGCGAAATGTGTGCCCCAATTTTTATTCCATACGTGCCAAGCACCTGTTTGGCAAGCGCACCCGCAAACACAAGTGGCGCCGTTATTCGCCCAGAAAAATGCCCACCCCCACGATAATCATTAAAACCGTCGTATCTAACGCTTGCCGGATAATCAGCGTGTGCAGGTCGCATATGCGTTTTTAAAATGCTATAATCTTTTGAACGAGTATTTGTATTTTCTATTACAACAGCGATTGGTGCACCCGTTGTATAGCCCTCAAAAATTCCGCTTTGGATTTTCGGGATATCGCTTTCTTTTCGAGATGTTGACAAGTTGCTAGTCCCTGGCATTCGCCTAGCCATATCGGCGTAAATTGCGTCCTCATCAATTTTTATCCCCGCTGGGATTCCGTCTATAACAGCCCCTATACCTACACCGTGGGACTCACCAAATATTTTTATATCCATTCAATTTTTCCCCCCAACGACTCATAATCTTCCCAAAAACTTGGGTACGACTTGTTGACGCACTCTGGATAATCTATAATAATAGGAGATGTTGCACAAGTTGTAGCAATGGCAAGACTCATTGCGATACGGTGGTCTTTGTGGCTTGAAACGTATCCACCAGTAAAATTTTGCACACCAGTAACGCTCATTCCCTCTTTATTTTCAACGATAGACGCTCCTATTTTGTTAAGCTCTGTGCTAATCGCCATAAGTCTATCACACTCTTTTATACGCAGTCTAATCGCATTTATAACCTCAGTTTCACCTTTTGCAAGCGATGCCGCAACGCCCATAACTGGGATAATATCTGGACATTCCGCCCCATCAATCGTGTTGCCTTTTAGGCGTGCACTATCAATTTTAACTCTATCGTCATTTATATGAATAACCGACCCCATATCTCTAAGAAAATCAATCGCCACTTTATCGCCTTGTAGCGAATTTGTGTTAAGCCCCGTGCACGTCACGTCATTTCCAATCGCTCCCGCAACTAGGTAAAATGCCGCCTGCGAAAAATCTCCCTCAACTTGATAGTTGCTAGATTTGTACGTTTGCTTTCCTTTTATAAAGAAAGATTGATATTCATTGTTTTGTATGTCAATTCCAAATTGGTCAAGCATTTGCAAAGTCAAATCAATATACCCTTTTGACTCCATCGGCGTAGTAATAATTAGCGTCGAATTTTGCTCAAGCAGTGGCAACGCAAACAGCAATCCACTAATAAATTGCGAACTTATATTGCCCTCAAGCTCAAACGTTGCTGCCCCAAGTTGTCCCTCAACGTGCAAATCCATAACATTTTTTGTATACGAGTATTTAATTTTTTGGTCATCAAATATATCATAGAACGGTGTCAGCGGACGTTTACCCAAGTTGCCTTTTCCTAAAAACGTTACGTTATTTTGTTTAACCAAACTTATTGGCACTAAAAATCTAAGAGTTGAGCCAGACTCATTACAATCTACAGTTTTTGGCTTATCATCTGCAAACATATTTTTTCCGCAAATAGTAAGCGTACTGCCATCTTGAACGATAGTTGCCCCAAGTGCTCGCATTCCCTCAATTGTAGCGATTATATCTTCCGAATAATCTATTCCTGTTATTGTGCTTTCACCCGCACTTAACGACGCACATATAATTGCACGGTGAGCCATACTTTTTGACGGCGGAATTTTGACGCTTCCTTGTAATTTTGTTGGATGTATTTTCACTTTAGGTGCAAAAAAATCTATGTTTGTTGGATGAATAAAACATTCGCCTATTTCTTTAAGCAAAATTACATTAAGTTTGGCGTTCAAGTTTTTCTTATCAATACTTATTGCAGTCAACAATTTTTTTGTATCAAGGTCTGGTTTTTCATATGGCAAGTTATATTTTTTAAGCAACACTAAAATTTTGTCTGCAACTCCTGTTGGTGTAAGCCCTAGATGCTCACTAGTTTTTGTAATTTGGTACATACCTATCGCAACCGCCTCACCGTGCGTATACGTTGTGTAGCCACAAACAGTTTCAATTGCATGCCCAAGCGTATGTCCAAAATTTAGTATCATTCGCTCGCCCGTATCTTTCTCATCATTTTCTACAACTGCTCTTTTTATATCACAACATGTATAAACTATGTCATCTAAGTTTGCAAAAAACTGTTTAATATCTTTAAAGTTTACAAGTTGATTGTATAAATTTTTATCTTTAATGCAAGCATATTTTATAATTTCACCTAAGCCATCGTTAACAAATTTTTGTGGCAAAGTGTTAATAGTTTGTGTGTCAATTATTA
This sequence comes from Epulopiscium sp. Nele67-Bin004, assembly GCA_002007315.1. The sequence goes on along the minus strand of LNZQ01000070.1, from coordinate 2,327 downwards.
CAAGCTTTGGGTGATAAAAACTCCCCACTAAGTTTTTGCCCTCTGGTAAATCAACTGCAACTTTTCCACCCACGCTCGAATCAACTTGTGCCAACAGCGAAGTTGGTATTTGCACAAATTTTATACCACGCAAATATGTTGAGGCAACAAACCCAGCCAAATCACCAACAACTCCTCCACCTAATGCAACAATTGCATCAGTTCTAGACATTTTGAAGTTTACTAATTTTGTATAAATTTCAGGCAAAATAGCGATGTTTTTGCTTTGTTCTCCAGCTTCTATAATAGTAAAATCAACTTCAAAATCTGCGTCTTGTAGTGACTTAACTAAGTTATCTAAATAAATTTTTGCTACATTGGTATCTGTAATTATAAATAATTTTTGGCTGGAAATATGTTTTTTAATAAGTGTAGGCGTGTTTGAAATTTGGCTCATGTATATCGGATAACTATTTTTTCCTAAATCGACAGTTAATGTTTTCATAATTATTCCTTTCTATAAAAAATCCTAGTCTAACAACCGAAACTGTTAGACTAAAATATATTATTTAATTTCTCTATCTACTATTGGTGCAATTTGTTTTAGTTTTCCAACTAAATCTCCAAATTCATCTGGTCTAATAGATTGTTGTCCATCACATAGAGCGTTCGCTGGGTCGTTGTGAACTTCGATTATAAGTCCGTCTGCACCAACTGCAACTGCACCTTTTGATAGTGGGTCAACCATCCAAGACAGCTTTTTGTCAGACAGTCTCTTACATACATATACTTTTGAGCTGGAACTGGCTGCATTTCAAGGTACGGCATAAGGGAGAGTGCGGACATTGCAGAGTTGCACAAACAAATTTAACTGTGAAAATAAATATATGCTAAGGCACTAACTAGCAATAATCCTAGTTGTACATTGTCAGTACAGTTCTAATCGTCAGGTGTCCCTCTGTCTGCATACTGTATGTTTGAAAAGTACACTATGTTCTCATCCTTCTCAACAAAAAGAATGTGGAACTAATCAGTAGATGGCATCATCAGATAAAGTTTGGAAATGAGGGTCTCATCATACTTTCAACTTACAAGCTATCTCAAAGACACCTATATGGGATGCAGAACAGTTCCATTCCATAACATTTCTAAAATATTTAGTTTCATAATAGAATTTATGTGCTTAGTATGATTTTCCTCTTGAGACAAGGCACTGTTAAACTACAGTATATGAAGTTTTTGTCAGATGTTCACACTTGGTTATTGCTCTTTCTTGAAAACAAAAGTTTTTGTTTTGTTTTGTTTTTGAAGAGTTCGTTTGCAAAAACAGATATCCCTGTTCGTATTTTTTAAACTTTATGAATTTTTTATTATAGGCTATGTCAATTAATTTATTGCTCTTTTAAATGTAGATGTCTGGCAAAATTTTTATTGTACTAAACTCTAAACCAACCAGCAACTGATCCATAACTAATCAATAACATATTGAAACCACCTGATCTAACTCTTAACAAGAGTGATGACTACGACGATGACGATGATGGCCCTGATGAAGATGATGATGGATATGATATGTGAATGATATGATTTACAGTATATTTAAAGTCTGTGTGGTGTGTTTAAATGCACAGCGTGTTATATTTCTGCACTTGCACACCTGTGCTTGTGTGTGTATGTAGGTGTGTGTGCGTGTGTGTGTGTGTGCATGATGCTGACGAGAGCACAGCTCATCTAAAGTGATGACGGATGTGATGAATAAACTCTTCATGATCATGCAGATGGTTAGTGATGCCAGAAAGGATACGCTGATATTTACATATAAACTTTTTTTAAACTGCTAAATACACATCCTCCTGTTCAAGAATTATTATTATTATTATAATGGTATTATTTTTATTATTATTATTCACCATCCAGCCCAAAACATTGATATATTATTGGTTATTATTACTATCCGTAACTAGTCTTTGTACAGCTTAGAGGAGCAGACGGACCAGCCTATGTTTTCACAGCGGCTCCTTGACGTTGTGAAACAAGTCGAGGGTTGATCACTGTTTTCTGGTTGGCCGAGCACAGAGCGAGAGGTCAGAGCCACCTTCAAGCAGAAACAAGCCCATGTGTATGCGTGTGCATGTGTGTAAGCATGTGTTTATGTGGCCGTATGGATGTGCATATGCGTCTTTGAGCACCAGAGGGATGGAAGGCACAAAAGAGACCTTTCCTCTCACCTTTTGACCCTGGGCTCTGTGCGGCCAACCAGTCGCTCTGTGTGTTATTTTCAGGGGGTTGAGGGTCAGAGCTGAGCCCACCCCTCTCTTTTTCTTTTGTCTCGCTCGGCTCGCTCTGCT
>LNZQ01000069.1 GCA_002007315.1 Epulopiscium sp. Nele67-Bin004 | reverse complement strand
TCAGTTTGATATATTGCTATTGATTACATTTTCTGTAGTTGGCTAGGTCTTGTAAAAATGAGCCAGCTTCCACATGAAATGGCTTTTTACATGTTAATTAAGTAAAATAACACAGGAATAGGCTATCTTAACACAAAGGGGTCATTCATGAGTACTTTCACTCTTGATCATTTTATATATATTAACAATAATTAGGCTACAACACAAGCTTTTTCACTTTGGTATTATTACTTTCTCTTCGGTGAAAGATCTAACCACGTTTTTCATCACTGGCTCTTGCCAAGTTTCCACCACATATTTGGTGTGATGACACAGACCTAAAGAAAGAGAGAGGGGGAAGTAATTCAAGGCTGAGTGGTAAATGGAATAATAAGAGTCTGATGGAAGAGGAGCAGAAGAAGGAGCTAAGACCGTCTGGATGGCACATACACAAGGCTCCTTACGTGTGTTAAAAACATCTCCGAGAAACCTCATCCAGCGAAAGAACGGATCTATGGTCAACTGCCGCCAGTAACAACAATGGTAGCACATCGGAAAGCAATCTTTGCTTGTCACTGCTGCCATGCAAGGGATCAAATAATATTGCATATCCTGCTATGGCGGCTCCCCCAGTCAACCAGAGGAACCAGGCCTCAGACATTTCTTGACACAGTCTCCAGGGACACAGGACTTGCATCCAAGAACTGGGAGCAGCAATGGCCAAACAAGACCTGGTGGAAAGACATGGTATCAAAGATCTCGACACCAGTCGAAGGATGATAATGATGATGATGAATAACTGATTCTGTAAACTAAAATGCATTGAGCTGAATGATGACTACAAAGTTCCACACACATGAATCATTTTAATAATATTTGCTTCAAACACACTAAATGCATTTAAATGTTAGGACTCTGCTAACTTAACTTTCACCCAAACTGAGCATTCAGCACCTTTTGAATATCAAATGAAGACTGTCCATAGCTCTAACCGGAGACCTTTGTTGGATCACCACAAACAGCCACAGTGTTGCGAAAATAACAGTACAGTTTGAATCAGTGGCCACAATCATAGACATGTTCACTTGTTCTCTCTTTGATCCAGTATTTCCTGAACTGAATCTAACTGGAGAATGCTTCCTGTAAAGCTTATTTAACACTGTTCATTTTCTATTAGATGTAAAAAGGATAAAAACATTTTTATGTTTGGTCTCGTCCGCCATCATCAGAGAATTGGAGTGAAATATTGGAAGCTCTCTAAAATGCTTATTCCCTCAATGAAATTCACTGACCTGTGTCAAGCTGGAGAAATGAACTTACTGTAATGAAGACACATGTGCTTGATGGTGGCGATGATGATGTGTAACCTAGTCAATCTCTTTTCGCTTTGTTTTTGTCAATTTGTTTTGAAAGCTTTAGTACCCAAAAGGTTTGACTCAGCAGGTAAATGGGCTTTATTTCATAAAGTGAGCAATCTAATGATTGTTTTGGTACAGGTTACAAAACTACACCCCCATTGACTTTTTTGTTTTTTTGTTTTTTTAAGCCTCTGTTGTGGCTGTGTTTCAGGCTCTGAGGTACCTTGGGAATAAAGTGCGGAGGCAGCGCATGTGGGGAGGCCCCAAGAAGACCAAGATGGAGGAGGCCCGAGAGCTTCTGGCGTCTCTCATCCTCACACACGTTCCTGTGGGTTAACCAACAGATGAGAATGTATAACTATGGAGGATTCACCAGTTACTGCTATTAGAGAGAAAAAAGATTCTTCTATGGTAGTTGGACTAAACTTGCTTAAAAAGAAAGAAGTTGATGGCTTTGTTTCGGCTGGAAACTCGGGGGCTTTGCTTGCAGGGGGAACGCTTATAGTTGGTAGACTTAAAGGAGTTGAACGTGCTGCACTTACGCCAATAATCCCGACAAAAAAAGGATATAGCTTGCTTATTGACTGCGGGGCAAATATGGATGCAAAACCTAGTTATTTACATCAATTTGCAAAAATCGGTAGTATATACATGGAGGAATGTTTAGGAGTAAAAAATCCTAAAGTTGGGTTGATAAACATAGGAACTGAAGAAGAAAAGGGTAATTCCCTTACTAAAGAAACTTTCCCTCTATTAAAAGCTGATGAATCAATTAATTTCATCGGTAATATTGAGGCACGTGAAATTCCAAGCGGAGAAGCGGACGTATTGGTGTGTGATGCATTTGTTGGGAATGTTATACTAAAGTTTATGGAAGGTTTCGGTAACTGGGTATTTTCTATGGTGAAAACTGAATTTACTAGAAATGTTACAACAAAATTTGCTGGATTGTTGATGAAAAAAGGCGTTGGTAACATAAAAAATAAATTTTATTATAACGATAAAGGTGGAGCACCAATGCTAGGCTTAAAAGGAATGGTTGTGAAAATTCACGGAAACTCTAAAGATATTGAAATGAGTAGTGCAATTTTACAAATAGATACTTTTATTGAAAATGATTTAGTAGGAAAAATAGCATCTAGGCTTGAGCAATAATAAAATATGAAATATTGCATATCATAACAGTATTGCGATATTAAGGAGATGAAAATAGATGAACGCAGAGAGAAATTCGGTATTAATAAACTTTCAGAAAAAAATACAATATGAGTTTAAAAACCAAGCATTAATTGACCAAGCACTTACTCATAGTTCGTATGCAAATGAACATAAAGACCAACACTCTAAAGACAATGAGAGGTTGGAATTTTTGGGTGATGCAATTTTGGACTTAATCGTAAGTGAGTATTTGTTTAAAAAGTATCCAAATTTTCAAGAAGGTGATTTGTCAAAACTTCGTGCTAGTATAGTTTGTGAAGCGTCACTTGCTGAAACTGCAAAAACGCTAGACATTGGAGAGTTTATTTTGCTTGGAAAAGGCGAAGAAATGACAGGCGGAAAAACTAGATGTTCAATTTTAGCCGATGCATTTGAAGCGATTACAGGAGCTATGTTTGTGGATGGGGAGTTTGCTGATGTTAGAAAATTTTTGACAAATACGCTTATAGCGTCAGTAAAAGATGTATCTACAACGGAATTGTATACAGATTATAAAACGATACTTCAAATCGAAGTTCAAAAAGAAGGTAAAGAAGCACCAAAATATCAAGTTATAGATGAGTCAGGTCCAGATCATGACAAAGATTTTGTTGTGCAACTTACACAAGAAGGTAAAGTTATTGGCACGGGTAAAGGTAAGAGCAAACGAGAGGCAGAACAACATGCTGCTCATATGGCACTAAAACAGGTGTACAATGTATCTAAGTAAAGTAGAAATAACAGGATTTAAGTCATTTGGTGACCCGATAAAGCTTGATTTTTCAAAAGGAATTACAGCGATAATTGGTCCAAATGGTAGTGGAAAAAGTAATGTTGCAGATGCAATTAGGTGGGTACTTGGTGAACAAAGTGCCCGCACATTGCGTGGAACAAAAATGGAAGATATTATATTTGCTGGGACAGAAAAAAGGAGACCTCTTGGATATGCGGAAGTTTTGATGCATATCCAAAATGATACTGGTGATTTGCGACTTGGTTTTAGTGAACTTGTTGTGAAAAGGCGAGTATACCGCTCGGGTGAAAGCGAATATTTTTTAAATGGTGCACCTTGTAGATTAAGAGATATACATGAAACGTTTATGGACACAGGGGTTGGACGTGAAGGTTATTCGATTATTGGACAAGGGCAAATTGATAAGATTTTAAGTTCTAAGCCAGAGGAACGCCGAAATGTGTTTGAAGAAGCAGCAGGTGTTTATAAGTTTAAAGTTAAACGAGTTGAGGCAGAACGCAAACTTGAAAAAGAACGTGAAAACATAGCAAGGCTTGATGATATACTTGTAGATATTGAAACTAGGCTTGAACCGTTATCAGATGAGGCAGAAAAAACTAAGCTATATTTATCTTTAAAAGAAGAATTGCGTAAAGTTGATATAAATGTTTATTTGGAAGAAACAAAAAGTCTTGAGCAACAAATAATCAAACTAAACGAAAGCATAAATATAGTTTCAAATAGTATAAATTCCTCGGTTGCAAGTCGTGAACAAATACTACAACAAGAAAATGACATAAAAATTAAGCGTACTCAACTTCAAATAGATATAGAAACTACCCTCCAACAAATTTTAGATATAGAAAAATCTAAAGAACAACAAAACTCCAACATAACTATTTATAACGAGCGAATTAGTACGTCAAAAACTTTGTTAGCACAACTTGAAATAGAAATGCAAAAATTTGAGCAACAAAGGTTTGATATAGAAAATGAGATAAAAATTTTATCCACTAAGCGAGTAGCATTTGAACTGGAGCATAAAGCTAAAAGTGAAAGTTTGGGAAGTTTGATTGAAGAATTTGAGGCATTAAGCACAACTTATAATTTGTATAAACAACAACTGGAGGATATTAACGAAGATAAATATAATAAGCGACGCCAAATGGATAACCTAAAGTCTGACTTAAAGCGTAATGAAATGCAAATTAAAGATTTAAAAAATAGGCAAACGTTTGCTCAAGATAAAATAGCAACTTATAAAACGGAAATAGAACAGCATCAAGAAGAGTTTGCTAACATTGATACAGAAAAGGAAAGATTGTCAAATCTTGCGAAGCAACAACAAGTTGATTTGGAGAAGTTAAAGCAGTATCAAAATGATTACAAGCAAATTTATGCCCAAAAAGAAGATTTAGAAAGAAAACTTAATTTGTTAAATCAACTGAAAAATGATTTTGATGGTTATTACAAAAATGTAAAACAAGTATTGCAACTAAAAAACAAAGGTATTAGAGGAATAGTTGCAGATATTATAGAAGTGCCTAAACAATATGAAGTTGCAATTACTATTGCACTTGGTGGTGCTATGCAAAACATAGTTGCTACAACTGAGCAAGACGCAAAAAACACAATATTGCAAATGAAACAAAAAGGTATATCACGTGTAACATTTTTGCCTCAAGATACGATAAAACCATCGCATGAGCTAAAAGATAAAGAGGCTTTATCAAAACAAGCAGGATATATTGGAATAGCTAGTAATTTAGTAGCGTATAATAAGCAAGATGCAGATATTGTAAGCAACTTGTTGGGCAGAACAATAATAGTAGATACTATAGAAAATGCCTCAATTATTGCGAAAAAATTTAATTATAGCTATAGACTTATTACATTAGACGGTGAAACGTTTAATGTGGGGGGGTCGCTAAGTGGTGGTAGCAATAAAAGTGTTACTAACAATGTCTTTTCTCGTGCACGAGAGCTAAAAGAAGCTAAACAACAGCTTGAAAGTTTGGACAAGCAGTTATTACAACTAAAAAATGCTGATGCGATACAACAGGAGTGTGTTTTGTTAGAACAACAAAAAGACAACACTCATAAGCAATTAGTGGCATTAGAATCTAACGAAAAATTGTATACAGCTAAAATCGATTTTATAAAAACAAATCAGTTGCATTTAATTCAAGAAATAGAACAACTTGAACAAACACAAACAGAAGTGTTGCAAAATTCAACAAATAAAACTACAGAACTTATAACTTTAGAGGCGGAGATAGAAAAAATACAATCTAACACACTTGAGTTGCAAGCGAAAACAAATGAATTTGACGCTATTTATGAACAATATTCAGGGCAAATAACCACGCAAAAACTTGATATAGCAAAGCTTGAGCAGAGTATAGAAAACTTGGTGGATACAAAGAAGAAACTAGTTATCCAATTAAATGAGTATACTAATTTGGATTTTAAAGACCGTAAACAACAGTATTTAAATGATGAAAAAGAAAATTTGTATTTAATATCTCAAGTCACTGACGCAATTGCTAGTTTATCAAACGACTTGGATAAAGTGCTTGTTCAAAAAGCAACGTTACAAAGCAAACAAGAAGAACTAAATGAGCAGGAGCAACCTATAAGAGCTGAACTTAATGGACTAGACGAAAAAGTTGGATTGTTAAATCAAGAATTGATTAGACTTGAATCTAAAATTGAGTCATTAACAGAGGAAAAAAACAGGCTAAATCAATATATTTGGGAGCAATATGAACTTACAGAAGGGGCATGTGCTATATATGATTCGCATATGACGTCGCTAGTTGAAATGAGAAAAACTCAAGAACAGCTTAAATTAGATATTAGGCAAATTGGGCATGTAAACGTTAATGCGGTTGAGGAATATAACGAACTTCTAAATAAGTTTACATTTTTAACTGACCAAAAAAATGACATACAAATTGCTGAAACATCTTTATTAGAACTTATAGAAAAGTTAACTGAAGAAATGCATGCTATTTTTAGAGAGCAATTTTCGCAAATAGCTATAAATTTTAATACGGTGTTTAAGGAATTGTTTGGCGGTGGAACAGCATTTTTGCAACTTACAGATGAAGAAAATATACTTGAGGCTGGGATAGATATTATCGTTAGACCCCCTGGCAAAAAAATGCAAAATATGAATTTGCTTTCTGGTGGTGAAAGAAGTTTGACTGCGATTGCATTGTTATTTGGGATACTGAGATTAAAGCCGTCACCGTTTTGTGTGTTAGATGAAATAGAGGCGTCGCTTGACGATGCAAACGTTTTAAGATTTGCAAAATATTTAGAAAGCTTATCTAAGGACACACAATTTATAGTTATAACACATAGAAAAGGTACAATGGAATATGCCTCAACTTTATATGGGGTAACCCAACAAGAGCAAGGGGTGTCAATTGTATTGTCGATAGAACTTGAAGATGCTACAAACTATATAGAAAACATAGATGAAACGAGGTAATAACATGTCATTTTGGAAGAAGCTTTTTGGTAAAAAGAACGCCCAGCCAGAAGAAGTGCTTGAAACGCAAGAAGGGCTTGAGCAAGAAGAAGCGTTGGGGGAACAAGAAGAAGACCCTGTGATTAAAGAAGAAATTGAAAGTATGATGAAGCAAGAGGCAGCGTTACAAGAAGCCGAAGAAGAACCCGAGATAGAAGTAGAGCCAGAAATAGAAGAAGAACCTGAGATAGAAGTAGAACCCGAAGTAGAAGTACAGTCGGAAATAGAAGAAGAAATAGATGAAGATGAGGAATATCAGTGGGAAGAAGGCGAATGGGAAACTGGCGAAACAGAAGCTGAAATTGCAGACCAAAGCCCCTTAGATTATTTGCTTGCCGAACAAGAAGAACAACAAACAGAAGAACTTGAAAAACCTAAGAAAAAAGGTTTGTTTTCTAAGCTGTTAGACGGATTAACAAAAACTAGAGATAACATTTTGGGTGGAGTTGAAGACGTACTAAAAAGCTTTAAGAAAATTGATGAGGAGTTGTATGAAGAACTTGAAGAAGTTTTGATTATGGCTGACTTTGGTGTGGAAACAACACAGCGAATTATGGATAATCTTCGAGAAATTGTTAAAGAACGTAAAATAGTTGACCCAGAAGAACTTAAAGGGGCACTTCAAGAGATTATAACAGAAATTTTAACTAGCCAAGTTAATACCCCTATTATTGTAGATGATAGACCAAATGTTGTATTAATTATTGGAGTAAACGGTGCAGGTAAAACAACAAGTATAGGAAAATTGTCGCATCAACTTACTTCAGATGGCAAAAAAGTTGTGCTTGCGGCGGCAGATACGTTTAGAGCAGCGGCTATTGAGCAACTTCAAATTTGGGCAGACAGAGCAAATGTTGACTTGATAAAACAAGCAGAGGGGTCAGACCCTGCGTCGGTTGTATTTGATGCGATTGCGTCGGCAAAGTCAAAAAATGCAGATGTACTAATTTGTGATACAGCAGGAAGATTACAAAACAAAGTAAATTTGATGAAAGAGCTTGAAAAAATTTCACGTGTAATAGAGCGAGAATATCCAGAAGCACACAAAGAAGTGTTGATAGTTCTTGATGCAACTACGGGTCAAAATGCTATTTCGCAAGTGAAAGTATTTAAAGAGGCGGCAAACGTTGATGGAATAATACTAACTAAGCTTGATGGAACAGCAAAAGGTGGGGCTGTTGTTGGAATTTGTTCTAGTTTGAATGTTCCTGTAAAATATATTGGAGTTGGGGAAACTATTGACGATTTACAAGTGTTTGACCCAGAAAGTTTTGCAAGAGCATTGTTCCAAACAACTGAAACAAGCGAAGAATAAAAAATTTTGTTGGGGCTTGACAAACTATGTTATATTCATTATAATCTATCTGTAAAGTAAAAAAGGTTGACAGGCTAGGGTAAGTTATGAAGAAAATTTTAGAAATCACATATTTGTTTGATTTCTATCAAGGTCTACTTACACAAAAACAGCGTGACTTAATTTCGGCTTACTACTTTGAGAACCACCACTCTGGTGTGTACTCGCAGTCACTAGGGCAATTGTGTCCATGGTAACTTTATCTCCCCTCTTGGACCCAAAGGAAAGATTGGGGCAGCAGTACAATCAAACACATAATTAGAGACACACATGCTCTTTCTGGAGGGCAAGCGCTCAATAGTGAACACATGCAATAGCATCAAAGCCACTAATGTAAGCACTTGCATCCATCTTTCAGATTAGTGTGTATATTTTTGTGTCCTATGAAGCACACGTGAAATAACAAACCCAACTAAATATCTGCTGTTACCTTCAGTGTTAAACAGATAAAGTCAGCAGAAGCCATTTTTAGGGCAGGTTGTGACAGTGATTGGGGGAAGAGAGGGCTGCAAGTGTGTGCACACACATGGATGTGCAGATGAGGGCAAGTAGCCAATAGGCAGATGACGATGATGATGATGCAGAGCCTCAGTTAGCAATGATGTACTGTTGTGCTGCCATGCTCAAATATGCTTGAGTTAATTATTCTCAACCAGCAGCTCTACTCTGTCATTTTGCTTTTTGAAAACCCCTCCATCAGGACTCACCTTAACATAACACACAGGACACAAACACTCAGACATCCACACACACACACACACACACACACACACACACACCTCTGACTGAAAACTATCTGACACAGAGTCGCTGCTAGAATAGTGAGGGAAGGAATAAAATACAAAACCTATAATCCAGGCTTTTGGATTAAAATGTTAATCTGAGCCACGCTTTCCGCTGTAGTCTACTGCTGCTGTCTCATGAAAGCAGACAGAGTGAAATGGATGGATAGATGGATAGATGGACGGATGGGTGAACTGATGGACGGATGGATGGACGGAGGGATGGATGGATGGACATGAAACTGAAAAACAGTCTTGTCAGCAAGCATGTTTCTTGAAACATGGAAGGTTCACATGCCTCTGTATTGCCTTTGCAGCTGCCTGCCAACAAGCTGACAAGTCTGTTTATCAAAACTTTAACCACATGAGATCCTGTCACCTTACGAACAGAATATATTCCGAAAGACAGATGAATGACTTTGTAATTGTGATTGTTGTAAAAGCTGGCACTGCTGACTCCAGGTAATTGCTGCTTGATTAAATCACCACCCTTCACTGTTGCACGATTCCCATTGTTAAAAAAAATTCCAAACTCAGGTAGTTATTTTATTGTTCCCACACAAATTAAAGTCAGTTCCCACCAGCTGTCTTTGAGGTACACAACCCTGCGAGACCTACTGCAATCCAGCTGATAGCTTTGGATGAGATTAGCACAGATACAATTAGGGCTGTGCTGAATAGTTTGAAGTCTCAAAGATTCATTTTTAACACTGAATTTTAAATTGTAAATCAACATTTCAATGCATATGGGGCATAGCATGGGAGGAGCTGAGGGGCTGCTGCTGGGACATGTGGAGCTTTGGTGGACGAGGCTCTAAAGGAAATAACATCAGAATTCGGAGCTGTCGACCAGCAGTAGGAGAGCTAAGAGTTTGATTTTTTGAACTTTTGATACATTTACAGTTAAAATTTAATAAAAGTTTAAAAAAGATCTTCATCCATCATTGATGAAAACAATGTGTCGTTTGATGAACTGCTGATCAAAATCACTTTCA
>LNZQ01000068.1 GCA_002007315.1 Epulopiscium sp. Nele67-Bin004 | reverse complement strand
TTTAATTTTTTTTTAGAAAAAGTGGTTAAATATGAGAAATCCCTTGCAAATATAGGAATCATGCCCTATTATAAGTTATAAATATTTTAAAAATAGAGGTGAAAAATGTTAGATATCGCATTACTTAGAACAGATTTGGACAAAGTTAAGGCAGGTCTTGCAAGCAGAAACTCAAATATTAGCTTAGATGAGTTTGTGACGCTTGATAGCAAAAGACGTGAATTGCTTTCTGAAGTTGAAGTTCTAAAAAATAAACAAAACACAGTTTCAAAACAAGTTCCAATTATGAAAAAAGAGGGCAAAGACACAACGGATATTCTTGCCGAGATGAAACAACTGTCAGAAAACATAAAAGTGTTAGATGGACAAGTTAGCGAAACTGAAGAAAAACTTAAAAATCTTCTTCTTACAATTCCGAACATACCAAATGAAAAAGTTCCAGTTGGTTCATCAGATGAGGATAATATAGAACTAAGAAAGTATGGAGAGCCTAAAGACTTTGAATTTGAAGTTAAGGCACATTGGGATCTTGGTGAAAACTTAGATATACTTGACTTTGAAAAAGGTGCAAAAGTTACGGGTGCAAGATTTACTTTTTATAAAGGACTTGGAGCAAGACTTGAGCGTGCACTAATAAACTTTATGTTAAATATGCATGTGGATGAGCACGGTTACACAGAAGTTATGCCACCGTTTATCGTAAACAGAAACAGCATGTATGGAACAGGGCAACTTCCAAAGTTTGAAGAAGACATGTTTAAACTTGAGGGAACAGAGTATTTCCTAGTTCCAACAGCAGAAGTTCCTGTTACAAATATGTATAGAGAGCAAATTTTAAAAGGTGATGATTTAACTATAAAACACTGTGCGTATTCAGCGTGTTTTAGAGCAGAAGCAGGGTCAGCAGGACGTGACACTAGAGGGATTATTCGCCAACATCAATTTAACAAAGTTGAACTTGTTAAATTTACAAAGCCAGAAGATTCTTATGATGAGCTTGAAAGACTTACAAATGATGCGGAAAATGTGTTAAAAGCGTTGCAAATACCATATAGAGTTGTTAGACTTTGTACAGGAGATTTGGGATTTAGCTCAGCGATGACGTATGACATTGAAGTGTGGATGCCAAGCTATGGGCGATATGT
>LNZQ01000067.1 GCA_002007315.1 Epulopiscium sp. Nele67-Bin004 | reverse complement strand
ATCTTTATGCTCCTTGCAACCTACTACACTTAATCCTTCTTTTTTAGGCATTAGCGTACCTTCTTTTTGCTTTTTGTGACACATGTTTTGATGGTGGAGGGGAAACGGAGCACCCGGAGAAAACCCACACAAACACGGGGAGAACATGGAAACTCCACACAGAAAGACAGTGCCCCAACTGGGAACTGAACCCAGGACCTTCTTGCTATGAGGCAACAGTGCTAACCACTAAGCCACCATGCTGTGGGGTGTTTAGACCATTTTGACCGATGAATAGTGTGTATATGGATAAAATTACCAATCCTGCCTTTATTACCCTCAAGATTGTTGTGAAGATATTGAAATCATCATCAGAAGAACAGACTGAGCAACATTTATCACTATGTCATACCATTGATATGAAGTTTGTAAAGTGCTGTCAAGGTCTCTCTTGCTTTGTGTAAAGGTAAAGGTAACTTACAGTTACAGTGTAAAAGATTTTTTTTTTAAAAGTGGAAGTAAGATAGTGTTCTAATTTTAAGTTTCATTACTAATTGTGAAGCAAAATTCAGAGTAGATGAAGTCAGCTGTAATTTTGTTAATGTAATTGCCACCTTTGATGCTTTAAGCAGCACAAACTAGAGTCCATTTACCTGCATTTTGGAGTGGAGGAAACCTTGAACTAATACAAAAAAAACAAAAATCCAAACTTCATGACAGGTATCACTGAGGGGAAGTAGGAAAATAAGTTTTGTTTTATTTCTCTGCAATTTGGCTGGGCTGACCCTTTGAAATAGTCCATCAATCTTTCTCTCAGCAGTTGAAACCTGATTTTTTTAGCCTTCAAAATGCATTTAGCTGCTAGACACTCGTCTCACACAGTATATGTCACTAACACCAACGTGGCCCTCACCTTAGGAATTTCCACTCATTTGCATGACTTTCCAGAGTGTAGTCTTTCTAAATTCATATTTTCAGAGCCTTATACTTGAACAGTTTTATGATAACCTGCAACTCTCTTTACTTTCAAAGTCGACTTTTAAATTGACAAATGACATATTTACAATTGACAGGTTTTTTGTTTGTTAAGCGAGTCTATTATTGACATAGCTTTTCCTTGTGATGATAATGATAGAGAAGTTTCGCTTAAATCAAAGCTTGTACTATTTTCATCGTTGGCTTTCAGGCTTTTTTCAGCTCCGCCAAAGTCAATTTTTCCAAAGTTACTATTTATAGCATATTGTGATGCTCCATTAATGTTCATAGATATATCCTCCCAAGTGATTAATTGTATACTATATATCGACATAAAACGTCAGATTGATAAGTATATTCATCCAATTGAAAAATTTTAGATAAAATGTTATAATATAGTAGATTGAGGAGTGATATTATGACATTTAATCAGGAGCAGCAAAAAGTTATAAAAGATTTAACAAACAATTTAGCTGTTTTGGCATCAGCTGGAACAGGCAAAACAGATACAATATCGGCAAGAATAGAAAATATTCTTAATATACAACGAGCAAGACCTGAAGAAATACTATGTCTAACATTTACTAATAAAGCTTGTAAAGAGATGCAAGAGCGAATACAAACTAAAGTTGGTGAGCAAGCAAAATATATATCAATAAAAACTTTTCATAGTTGGTGTTTAGACATAATAAGGAAAGAAGCCAAGAAAAATACAGATATATTTTCGGATTTCATAGTTTATGATGAAGACGATTGCAATAAAATTGTAGAACAATCTCTAGTATCACTTGAGCTAACTAAATTATTAGAGCTATCAATGGGTGGACTAAGAGTGTTGCTGTGGGACATAAAAGAGCGTCAGGCATTAGTGATATGTCAAGGCAAGAGAGATATTCCCTTAAGTACTATTATACAAACTGTATTT
The DNA here is from genome assembly GCA_002007315.1 of Epulopiscium sp. Nele67-Bin004. Next base: position 718 of record LNZQ01000067.1, on the reverse strand, counting down.
GAGAAAAAAGCTAAAGAAATTAATTATTTATGTACAACTCAAAGTAGTCCTAGAGAAAAAAAGGAGTTTAAACCAGAACTAAAAAAATTGTTAGAACACTATACAGAGCAGATATTTAATATATATAAAAAAGAGCTTCATGTAAATAGAGGTGTTGATTTTGCAGACTTATTATTAAAAACAGCGGAATTATTTGATGATAAATATATTTTGGAACAGTATCAGAATAAATATAAATTTATTCATGTTGATGAAATTCAAGATACTAGTCTAATTGAATATGCTATTATAAAAAATATTTTTCCTAACAGTAAAATCGTACTATGCGGGGATATATTCCAGACAATTTACGAATGGCGGGGTTCAAATCCTAAAAGAATTTTAGATAACTTCCAAAAAGATTTCAATTCAAAAGAAATCGTATTTAAAATAAATTACCGTGCAACACAAAATTTAGCGAATTTATCAACAAAATATTTGCAAAATGCTTTTAATGATAGTTCTCATAATCTAGATGATTTTGAAGTTGAGTCTAAAAATAAAGGGGATAAAATCTATTTTAGTCAACATTCCTCATTAAGTGCAGAGGCAAATAGCAACTCACCATCTCATATTATATCAGTATGCTTAGGCGCGTCTTTATTATTCGTATCATTACTAGGCTTTAGTTCATATAGAAAATATACTAAAAAAATCGCGGAGTTAACTAATGATAAAA
>LNZQ01000066.1 GCA_002007315.1 Epulopiscium sp. Nele67-Bin004 | reverse complement strand
AAGCAACTTGCAGCAACTGCAAATTCAATTGAATCTTGCATAGACATTTCTTGTAAAGTTGCATAGATAAGACCAGCTCCAAAGCTATCTCCTCCACCAACTCTATCTACGATACGAACTGCATATTTTTTAGAAAATACTGTTTCAGCAGTTTTTCCATTGTATAACATAGCAGCCCAGTTGTTATCACTTGCAGAAATTGATTCTCTTAAAGTGATTGCCACTTTATCAAATCCAAATCTATCAACAAGTTGTTTAGCAACATCGATGTAACCGTCGTGATTTAATTCTCCACTTGTTACGTCAGTGTTTGATGCGTGAATTCCAAATACGTCAGCAGCATCTTCTTCGTTTGCGATACAGATGTTTACGTATGGCATAAGTTTAGCCATAGTTTCTCCTGCTTCTGCTTTAGTCCAAAGATTTTTTCTGTAGTTAAGGTCACAAGAAACAGTGATTCCTTTAGCTTGACATACTTTTAACGCATCTTCACAAATTTGAGGAAGTTCATTTTTAAGTGCTGGAGTAATTCCTGTAAAGTGGAAGAAATCTACGCCATCAAGGATAGCTTCCCAGTCAAAGTCTTCTCTTTTAGCTTCAGCGATAGCAGCGTGTGCTCTATCATAGATAACTTTTGATGCTCTTTGAGATGCACCTTTTTCTAGGTAATAGATACCTACTCTGTCTCCACCTCTAGTGATGTTTGAAGTGTCAACTCCAAATTTTCTTAAAGAGTTAACTGCACCTTGTCCAATTTCGTGAGTTGGAAGTTTTGTAACGAACCCTGCATCAAGACCGTAGTTTGATAATGATACTGCAACGTTAGCTTCTCCTCCTCCGTATAATGCTGTATACACGTCTGTTTGAGCAAATCTAGTGTATAGTGGTGGTGCTAATCTTAACATTATTTCTCCAAATGTTACAACTTTTTTCATTTTCATTATCTCCCTTAAATTAATTTTGTACTAAGTGGTATGCAAATCCACCGATTTCTTGTTCAAAATAAACTGCTGCAACTTTACCGTTTTTCTCTTTGATAGTGTCTTGTCTGAATTTAACACCCATAAGCTCATAGTAAGCCATTGCACGTGGTACATCATTTACACCAATTGCAATGTGTCCTTTTTCGCCTAAGAATGGAGTTTTCATAACTTCAACTTCGTCACCTACGAAGAATGAACTGTTTCCTTCGTTTGTTCCAGTCATAAATACTTCAGAGAATGCGTCTGTAATGTTGCTAGCTTGTTCGCTAGTTTCAGCATTAATTCCGATGTGTTTTAATTTAATTCCAAATGCAGCTTTGATTGCTTTTTTGCAAAGTACAGCGATTTCATCAAATTTGCCTTCGTTTAATAAGTTTTGAGGTACCATGAATGTACCACCGCAAGCGATGATTTTATCAAATTTTAGGTACTCAGCAATGTTTTTCTCGTTAATTCCACCTGTTGGCATGAATTTTACGTTTACGTATGGTGCAGCAAGATTTTTGATTGCATTAAGACCACCGTTTACTTCTGCTGGGAAGAATTTAACTTCTGTTAGTCCAAGTTCTAATGCCGCTTCTATGTCAGATGCATTTGCAGTTCCTGCAAACATAGGAATGTTTTTTGATTGTGCATATTTTACAATGTTAGGATTAAGTCCAGGACTTACTAAAAACTCAGCACCAGCTTCGATTGCATCGTCAACTTGTTCTGTAGTTGTAACTGTTCCTGCTCCCATAATTAATTGTGGATATGCTTCTTTCATAAGTCTCATTGCTTCTTTAGCATGACCTGTTCTGAAAGTTACTTCTGCACAAGGTATACCCCCGTCTACTAATGCTTTTGCCAATGGAACAGCATGATCCAAACTATCAAATTTGATTACTGGTACAACGCCTATCGCTCCGATTTTTTCTGTAATTGTCAATTTCCCTACCTCCGATTAAAATTTTATGGCTTTTAAACCTACTTAAATTATATCAATATCTTGTCC
>LNZQ01000065.1 GCA_002007315.1 Epulopiscium sp. Nele67-Bin004 | reverse complement strand
TTCCTTCTTTTATCCCATCGTTATATAACATCTCTCCTAATGCTGTCAATTTAAACACCTCCTTAAATTGCTCAAGTTGTTCTCCACTTAAAAACTTTAATGCAAATGTGTACAACATTGCTTGAATGTCTTTTTGTTCTTCAACTTCACACTTTTTAGTGATTTGTATTGCTCGGTTTAATCGCTCTTGCTTTGTCATCTTTCCGCCCATCTAATATTATTTTATCATAGCAACCCACAAAATAAAAGAGGTTTAGCACCAGCCAAACCTCCTCTGTTTTATTCCAAAATATTGTATAAAGAGTAAAAATAATTTTTTTGCTCTAGCAGGTCATCAAACGACCCAACTTCTACAATTCTACCTTTTTGCATAACTATAATCTCATCAAACTTTTCCAAAATGTTTTTGTTAAGGTTGTGAGTAATAACGATACTAAGTAAGTTTTCTATCTCCAATATTTGATTTAATATGCTTGTAGCAGTTTCAGCATCAAGTGCCGAAGTTGCCTCGTCCATCAACATAATAGATGTATTTTTTAGTAACGCCCTAGCAATAGATATTCTTTGTTTTTCTCCACCAGATAAGTTTACACCATTTTCTCCACAAACATAGTCGTATCCTTTTTCATCAACTAGACGCTGTAACCCAGACAATTGTACTGCTTTTTCTATAACAGCATCGTCATAATGCTTAAACATCGTAATATTATCTTTTATGTTGGTATTAAAAACAATTACATTTTGTTGAACTGTTGATATAGCTTGACTTAGCGAGTCATATGTAATATCTTTTAGTTCTTTATTAGCAAAATTAATTTCACCTTTATAGCTTAAATGCGTTTTTAACAATAGGTTTAACATCGTCGATTTTCCACTTCCTGAACCTCCAACGATAGCATATTTTTTCCCTTTTTCAAAATTCACGTTTATATCATGCAAAATTGTTTTATCTGGTTCGTATCCAAATGTGATATTAGAAAGTGAGATATTATCTACAACATCTTCTAAAACAAGAGTTCCTGTTTCTTCGTCTGTGCTTTCTGTGTAGCTAACAAGTTTGTCAACCAAAGCTATTGCTGCTTTTCTATTTGCAAATAAAACGGGCAAACTTTGAATCGGCGACATAAGATTGTTCATTAGTTGTACAAATGCTATAACTACCCCTACCGTAATTTGTCCTGTAATAGTCAAGTAAATACCAACCAAAAACATCACTATTTGTATCATATATGACGTTTGCATAGACATATTTTGTACATTACCTTCAGTAAGTTTCATCGAGAATTTAGCATTTTCCAAAGTTTGATTTTCTTCTTTAAACAGCTTTATGCCTTCTTCTTCTGCTTGAAAATTTTTGATTACAGAAAAACCACTTAACAAATCTTGTATTTGATTTACAAACATTTCGTTTTTGTCACTTACATTACGCACTAACGGCGTTAACTTTTTGCCTGCCATGCTAGACACCACTATTAGTATCAAACATAAACCACAAGTTATTAACGACAATGTCAAATTATAATAAAACATCATAATTACAGCTCCAACAAAAGAAGTTGTCATAGCTATAATGCTAAATGTTCCATTTAAATAATTAGTTTCAATGTTCGTTATGTCATTTGTGAACGTTGACACATACGCACTTGTATTTTCTTTCATAAACGAACCTACATTTTTTTGCATAAGCGTGTTAAACGTTTCATTTTTGTATTGTAATAAAGCTCGTTTAACAAAAGTGCATTTAAGCTTAATATAAACATAATTAGAAACTGCTAAAACGATAATAAATACGCCTGATTTACCTACAAACGGCATAAATTTTTCTACATCTTGCTGAGTTGCTATATCCAAAAGTTGTTGCAATAGGTACGCAAACCCTAACATTTCTACCGTTACAACTATTGCCATTAAACAACTCAAGTAAAATAATAAATGGTTGTTTTTAAAAAATAAATTTGTGTTTTTAGATTTCATAATTCAATACCTCCCTTATAGATATATTATATAATTTAATCTTTTATACCGCTATACTCACTTTAAGGTGAAACACAAAAGAGGCTTGGCACTCGCCAAACCCCTAATCTTAACTTGCATATGCATTTGCTTGCATCAAAAATAACTCTGAATATAGTCCATCATTTTCAATCAGTTGATTATGGTTACCTTGTTGGATAATTCGCCCTCTATCAAGAACCAAAATTTTATCGCAAAATCTACAACTTGATAATCTATGCGAAATATAAATCGCTATCTTATCATTTATATTGTTGTTAAACGTTTGATATAGCTCAAACTCTGCTCGTGGGTCAAGTGCCGACGTTGGTTCATCAAGTATCATAACTGGTGAATCTTTGTATAACGCTTTAGATAAAGCAAGCTTTTGCATCTGCCCACCAGATAGCTCTATCCCCTCTTTATCAAATATTTTGTACACATTTGTATCAACACCTTTTGGCAAAGTTTCGATTTTATCATAAATTCCACTTTGTTTTAGCACTGTTTCAAGATGTTGTTCATCAACGTTATCAAACGTTAAGTTTTCTTTTATCGTTGCTGCAAAAAATTTGAAATCTTGGAACACAACTCCAAATTTTTCCATATAATCTTGATAATTTATCTCATTTATATCAATACCATTAATATAAATATGCCCCTCTGTTGGCTTGTATAATCGCAACAATAGCTTAATTAACGTTGTCTTACCTGCACCATTTTCACCGATAATAGTTACTTTTTCTTGGCTATCTATTTTAAATGAAACACCTTGCAAAACGTAGCTATCTTGGTTTGGATATTTAAAAGAAACGTTACAAAATTCTATACTATATATTTCATTATCTTCTATAACTGTGTCGCTATCGTTCATAATTGTGCTTGGTAACGACAAGTATTTATCAGTTTCTTCAAAATAACTTTCTGATGCCATAATACGAATATACGATTGAATTACAGATTTTATAGCTGCAACTAAGTTTGTAACTGCACTTACATACATAGTGAAACTACCAACACTTATAGTATTTTTTAATATTTCTGTCGCTATGTAGAAATATAATATCAACTGCTCCGCCAGTTGTAAAACTTGCTTTAATTTAGCATTATTTCCTAGCACCTGGAAAAATTGTAAATAAAATTTTTGGCTATCTTCTAAACAACTAGCATATTTATTTTTAATCCAATCCGCCATATTGTAAATTTTTACTTCTTTGCTTACTTTATGGTCTTCCATAACTTCACTATAATATCTAGTTTTTCTTTCTATATCTGCCTTATCCAAATTAATTTTAACTTGGGCTTTTTGTGCCTTTGCATCAAAAACTCCCGACAATATAATACTCACAAATAATGCTATTAAAACTATGCCATTTAATTGCAAAATTATATATGATAATGTAATGATAGTTAATATTTGTGTTATAACATTCGTAAAATCATCAAATATAGATGCAAACCCTCGTCCATCACCATATAAATATTTATGTGCTTTTTCTTTTGTTGTTAAAAACTCTGCACTTTCCAGTTGCTCCAAGTCAGCACGTAACAAGTTATCACTTAAAAATAATTGAAACCTATTAAATAATACATTTTTTTGATTCATGTTATATACTGATAACTCAATTGATATCCAACCCCCTACAAAGTTACCAACGCATAGCAACAAAATCAAACTTGCTATAACATCCATTCGTTGTTGTCCTAACAGCTCATCAATTATGTAACTGGGTACAATTACCGCAAGCAGTGGATAAACCATATTTACAATGCTTAATAATAAGTTACCAAACAAAAACTTTTTATTATATTTCCAACAAAACTTCGTTAGAAAAATTCCTCCTTTAAACATCTTTCTCCCCCTCAAAATTTAATACATCAACGTAGTACGGACGGTTATTAGCCGTCCTGCATAACGCCTCAAAATTTAATATATTGATATTATACGCCACACCCCCACAAAAACATATACCCACTTCAAGAAAAAGATTCTCACCAAAATTGGGGCAAATTTTTTCTTAAAGTGGGTATAGTATTAAATTTCATCTAACATCCTTTTTGCTATGTCAACTCTATGACTTGCATAAGCTATTTCGGCTATTGTGTATGATGTTTGTAGTAGATAAATATAATAGTCACGTTCATCTGTATTCATCTGGCGTGTTGTTTCTATTTCTTTTTTATAGATTTTAGCTAATATCGCATTGTTTTCGCATAGAGCCCATATATTATGCGACTTCACACAAAACGCTATCAAGTCTGTCATCTTTTTCTTAAGCCCCGACAACTCACCACATGCATATAACGTCCAAATGCTTGACCCACACAAAGATATATACTTTGGCACAGAACATTCCACAAAGTTTTTTGAGTGCAAATGTGCATATATTGCATCTGTTATTTGTATCGACCGTTCAACTTGCTTTGTTCGCTCTAACATATTAATTAACAATAATAACACATAAGTTTCTACCTCTGTTAAATATACTTCGGTAGGTATAGTACAAAACTGCTCTATATCCACCGTTAGTGATAAAACATTTTCCAAATGTTCAACCCACTTATCATAATCTTTATGTTTATCCGTTTTAAATATTAGATATGCCTCTACAATTTGAATGTTACTTGGGTTTGTCATATCAATTTTTTCTTTAAGTTTCTCCGTCAAAGCACCTGCCTTGTCATGAGCCCCTGTTGATACTGACCTAGATATTTTTTTACATAGCTCATACACTTCCATATTAACAAACGGTATTCCCTCACTGCATAAATCTCCTGTGAGTCCAAGTTTTTTTAATAATTCCATCGTTATTTTTGGGTGCGGGGTGCTTTTTCCTTTTTCGGCACGATATATAGTTTTAGCATCGCATATATCTTCAGCAAGTTTGACTTGTGACATACCAAGTAATGCTCGTCGCTTTTTTATCACATCGCCTATAACATAATAGTTGCTAAAATTGTATATCTCATACTTAATATCATAATCTGGCGAAACATTTTGGCTGGCATATATATCAACAATAGTCGTATGCCACCTTTGCACTTGCTCAAACTCATCTCCACTCCGGTTAATTTGCCTCATCATTCGTATTTTAATTTCTAGCAACCAACTTAGCTCCAACAATTTATACATTTGACGTGTATATTCAATACCTTTATCACACAATGCTATTATCGTAACTTCTTTTTGCTTGTCCAGCAGATAGTCATAAATATTAAATAATATTTTTGGATAAAAAATAGCTTTTGTTTCAACGCCTACCGTTTTATTCGTAAAAAACTTTAGCACTTCAAAATATATTTCTATTGCCCTATCATAATCTACGCTTTTCATGTGATATGCATATTCAAGTATAAAACATATTTCGGCTTGGCTTAACAACAAATCTTTTAGTGGCACTTGTTCAAAGTCTGGCACAGTTTTTAGTATAACATCTTTATACATGTCAACTAAAGTTTGGGGTGGCTCGTTTCGTTTTTCGGCAACAAGTGTCTTTGCATACAACTTAAATTGTTGCTGCAAGTTAGCTAGTTTGTCTTCTTTGTCATATTCCAAAATCATTTTTGTTGCTTTGGTCAGCTTTTCTTCCTTTATAAGGGCAAGAATATTTTTTCGGTGCACATATAAATCATAGTCAGCTTGTGGTATGTACCACTCAAAACTAATTTGCTCAATCCCCAACCGATGCAACATATTATCTATTAGCATTTTTGATGGTGCTATGTCACAGTTTTTAATTTTGTAGACGATATTTTGATAGCTTAGCCCACTGCTAAGTTGCTGTATCGTTAGTCCAAACTTTTCTAATTGATAATCGATATATTCATTGATAAATGGCATAGTTTCCCCTCCTTAAAATATATTATACAACCAAAAAAGGCTTGGCATACACCAAACCCCTATACTTATTAGTTATTCTCACTACGTAACGCCTTAACTTCTTCCAGTGATAGTCCAGTTTTCAACGAAATAGTAACATCATCTAGCACATCTAGTAAAGCCTTTGCTATTTCTATTGCTTTTTCTACTTTACCTTTTAGTTCGCCTTCTTTTATTCCTTCCTTTATTCCTTCCTTTATTCCTTCTTTTATTCCTTCTTTTATTCCATCGTTATATAACATCTCTCCTAATGCTGTCAATTTAAACACCTCCTTAAATTGCTCAAGTTGTTCTCCATTCAAAAACTTTAATGCAAATGTGTACAACATTGCTTGAATGTCCTTTTGTTCTTCAACTCCACACTTTTTAGTGATTTGTATTGCTCGGCTTAAACGCTCTTGTTTTGTCATCTTTCCGCCCATTATTGGACAAAATACTAAGTCTAGCAAATCCCCATCATCTAAATTTTTTCCACTATTTATTTTTTCTTCGATACTTTCAAGTATTTTTGTAGCATCTTTATCTGCCATACAAATTGGTATTATTTTATACGTGTTGTTACCATTAGTATATTCTATTTTTGGATTTTTAATATTATTTGAATATATAACATACGTATACACTGGTTTTTTTGTTGCTCTAAATATTAAAGTATCATACAAGTTAAATCTAACCAAGTCGTCAACACCTTTATCTGTTGTTTGAAATTCATAGTGTGTATATGTGTCATCGTCCATCAAAAACAAATAGTCTAATCGTTTATCTTCAAGCGTCATTATAATTTCTTCTGTATGTGCTACTTGTTTTACTTTCTTTTTTTGACCAAAATACTTTGTTGCTTTTTGACCAAAAACATCTACTGCTCTTTTCATTATCATGTCTTCTTTATTTCTTGCCACGCTTGTCCCCCCTATCTAATATTATTTTATCATAGCAACCCACAAAATAAAAGAGGTTTAGCACTCACTAAACCCCTATACTTATATATTTTCCTATGCAACTTCCCCGTCAACAATCCTAATAATTCTATCTGCATGTTCTGCAACTTTAAGGTCATGTGTTATCATAACTATAGTATTCCCTTGTTCATGCAAGTTTTTGAAAATCTCCATAACCTCTTTACCTGTATTTGTATCAAGTGCCCCTGTCGGTTCATCGGCAAGTAATATACTCGGATTGCTCACAATCGCACGAGCAATCGCAACCCTTTGTTGTTGCCCCCCCGAAAGTTCCCCTGGCTTATGATACAAACGTTCACCAAGTCCAACAACTCCGATTTTCTCAATGCACAAATCTTTAGCCTGTCTTCTGCTTTGTCCCCTTGCAAGAAGTGGCAACATAACATTTTGCAAAACATTATATTTTCTTATAAGCTGATACTTTTGAAATATAAATCCTATTTGTTGATTACGAATTTTTCCAAGTTGTGACTCTCTACTTTTGTGCACCTGCACACCAGCCAAGTTGTATTCACCACTGTCGGCAACGTCCATACACCCAATGATGTTCATAAGTGTAGACTTACCAGACCCTGATGGTCCAAGTATTGCAACAAATTCTCCTTTTGCCACATTTATAGATATACCTTTTAAAACGTGAAGTTGTTCTTCCCCAACTTGGTATGACTTGCGTATATCTTTCATTTCTATAACATTTTCCATCTCAAATCCTCCCTAGTCGTTGTTTAGTGCATCAATCGGATTAAGCGATGCCGCTTTGTATGCAGGATAAAACCCGAATAACGTTCCTGTTATTACTGCAAACATAAGTGCCATAACACCTGCTTCAACTGTCGGTTCAACTCGCATACCTGTATATTCCATAAGTGGCATTGATAAATATGCTATCGTAACACCAATCACACCACCAATTACACTTATAACAGTAGCTTCAAGCAAAAACTGTAACAGTATATCAACTTTAGACGTTCCAAGTGCTTTAAGTACCCCAATTTCTGGCGTACGCTCCTTAACCGAAACGAATAAAACGTTCATAATCCCGATACCACCAACGATAAATACAATTGCCGCAATAGATACAAGCAACATAGATAACGTGTTCGCTGAACTTAATGCTGCTTCCATCTCACTACCTGCATCAGAAATAGTAAATGTTCCTGATGGGTGTATCTCTTTTAAAAGTACATTTAATTTTGCAATTATTAACGCAACATCATCTATATCATTTGCAAGCACCATAATTTGTGGAACTGTATCACTTGCAAATATAAATTTTTCTGCAGTTGAGTATGGCATATATATAGCATCATCAACTGCAACACCGTTAAGAATGTTATTTACTGACGAAAGCACTCCTGCAACACGATACGTTCTATCATCAATCGCAATGTCGTTGTCATATGCTGCTGCTGCACTTCCAAACACATCAATTGCAACTGCCGAACCAAGCACAACTACTCGTTCTTCGTTTTCTTCATCTTCATCAGTCAAAAAGTCACCAACAGCCATATTCAAGTTTACGATGTCTTTATATTGTGGGCTTGTTCCAACAATATTTGATGTCATAGACTCATCAAGGTCACCACCAAATACAGACTGTGACTCATATGCAACAAGCGATATATCGTTGATATTATCTATAAAAAACAATATGTCTTCAAGGTCTTCACGAGTTAAAATCGCTGTGTCATTGCTTGATGTTGGCATAGCTGAGCCTCGAGGCATCATAAAACTAAAAGTTGAGGAACTGCTTGAGGAGCTCTCAACTGTAACTGTTCCTGCATTAAGGTTTTTAAATTGGTCGGCAACATCCATTTGTCCACCGACTCCAATTGCAATAACCATAACGATTGTTGCTGCCCCAACAATAATACCTAGCGACGTAAGCAACACTTTAAACTTATTTTGCACGATATTTAACATTACTAGGAATATAACTTCTGTAATTTTCATGTATATCCCTCCTTATTGTCTGTTTCCAGGACCACTTCCACTACTACCTGGGCCACTTCCACCACTAGTTCCACCACTTGGCATCATGTTCATCATATCTTCCATAGACATGCTAGACATATCTGGCATTCCACTATCAGTTCCAGAATCCCTTGAACTGCTTACATCTGCATCTGTCATAGTTGTAACAGCACTTTCAATCATTATAATATCTCCTGCTGAAAGTCCGCTTGTAACTTCAACATTTACGCCGTCGCTAATTCCGATTTCAATTTCTTTATCTACAATTTCGCCAGTTGCAGGGTCTTGAACTTTAACTGTTGTTCTATCACGCTCTGTTGTAATTGCTCTTGAAGATATAACTGGAACATCATTACTTTCTTCTTGTATAAATGTAAGACTTGCACTCATTCCTTCATACACACCTTCTGTTGAACCTTCAACTTTTGTTGTAACCAAATAGTTTACAGACCCCCCCATGCTTGCTGATGCTGAGTATGAAATTGTGTCAATATAGCCCCTAAACTCTTCATTTGATATAGCACTAAGTTCAATTATAACTTTTTGTCCAAGTTCAACAATTGAAATATCATCTTGTGAAATATATGCTGTAACATATGTGTTGCTATCACCATTACTTATAGACATAAGTGTTGATCCAGATTTTGGTTCATCTTCTTCCGAAACATTTATAGAGGTGATAATTCCTGAATAACTTGATACAATCATAGAAGTTTCAAGTATAGCATTAAGTTCCTCAATTTCTGCTTTTGCCTCAGCTATATCTGCATATAGCTCTGAAATATCCGCTTTAACGTCTGCTATATCTGCATTCACATCTGCTATATCATCATACACATCTGCTATATCCGCTCTAACATCTGCTATATCATCATACACATCTGCTATATTGTCTTTAACATCATCAATATTATCATATACATCTAAAACATCATCTTTATTGTCAGCCATCTTTGTTAGTACCGCATCAACATCACTTTGAAGATTTTTTAGTGTTCTCTCATATAATATTTCTGCTTGTTGCACTTCAAGATTTGTAGACTCAAGCTTGTTTTCTGCTGAAACTCTATCAATAACTTGTTGTTCTTGCCACTCTGCTTGGTCTGCCTCATTTAGTTGCATATCATATAAAGTGTCTTCAAGTAAATCTTTTAAATCATCTAAATCATTGTTGCCATATAAACTTTGTAACTCTGAATAATAATCGTTATACGCATCTTTTGCATCATCATAATCATCTTGCAAACTAGAAATATATTGTGACATTTGATAGTATTCTTCATCAATAAAATCAGTCAATTTTTCTTCTTCAAGAGTTTCATAATAATTTGATAATGCTGTACTTGCCGAGTCACTTGCTGTTTTCCAGTTTGTATATGCAGTGTCATATGCATTTTGTGCTGAAATATATGCATTATATCTGTCAGTACTATCTGGATTTGATTGATAGTTTAATATTGCATATTCATACGTACGCTCTGCAGAATCTAGCGTATTTTTTAATGTACTTAAATTTGATTTATACGACTCATATTGTGTCCAATAAGTGTCACTACTTGTTCCCCCTGAACCTGATGATAAATAATCTGAATTTTCTCTTTGATACAACTCTTGTTCGTCTTGCTTTTCATCAATTTCAACTTCAATCGCATTCATAGCCATCTCATATAATGCCAGCGTTGCTTGGTCACTATCGTATGTAGAAATTAGTTCTTCATAGTTTTCTTTTTGCTTGTTTAAATCACTCCATTTTTTCTCAAGTGTTTCAAGTTGGCTATCAATATTTGTAACAGATATACTATAAGTAAGTTGTCCTGTTTGGGCTGTTTTAAGTGTTTGCTCATAAGATAATAATGCAATTTGCGAAGAAAGCTCTTGTGTCAAAACTGTATCATCATATAAATCTTCTAAATCTGCATAATCACTATTTAAGCTTGCAATTTGTTTTTCATACGTTGTAATTTGTTTTTCATACGTTGTAATTTGTTTTTCATAACTTTCTATATTTTTGTTATATGTGTCAATTTGTTTATAGTAGTTATCAATTTGATCTTGATAGTTATCGATTTGATCCCAATAGTTATCAATTTGATTTTCATAACTTTCTATTTCATTTTCAAGTGACTCAATTTCTGAATCTAGCCCATCAATTTCAACCATAAATAACGGCTGTCCTTCGGCAACTGTTTCCCCTTCTTTTACTAATACTTCTGTAATAATTAAGTCATAATCATATTTTATATCTTTTGTAGGAATTGTTACACTTCCAGATTCATCATGCCCAATAACTATATCTCCTATACTAACTGTACTTTCTCTTGCAACAATTTCTGTTACAGTTTGGCTTGCTGTTTTTGCTGCATTCATTTGATAACTGTATGTACCACCACCTATGGCAAGAGCTGCTATTAATCCCACTACTAATTTTTTACTCATAGTTTTTCTCCTTTTAAAGTTTTATAAATGTATTATTAATAATAATTATCTTATATAATAGTGTGAAGTATGTGTGGGGTTTGTGTTGTTTGTGTGTTTTTTTTATTACAAAAAAGGCAACCTAAGTCGCCTTAAATCTTATAACGATTTTTTTAATTCTTCTACAACTTGTAGTGGTAACTCTGTCATGCTCGCCACTACTTCCACTGGTATATCTTTTAACAACGCATTTTTAGCTACTTTTAGTATACCTTCTTCTCTGCCTTGCTCTATACCAATTTCTATGCCTTTTTCAATCCCTAGCTCCATTCCTTCTGCCAATAAATAATCTGCATTTGTTGGTTGTAATTTCGCCATTTCATACCACTCCTTATCTTTCTTCAACATTAAATACAATTCATATATGCTTTTTTGTATCTCATCTTCTAAGTTTAATTCCCCTGTTGATAAAAAGTTTATCCACAATTTCAATCTATCATTCTTTTTGTAATAACTATTTTGCACAAGCTTTTTATCATTTATCGCTATTGATACTGACTTTGCATGAGCATACGCTGGTTTATACACATATCTATTTCCTTTTTTTACTCTTGTGCATATCAAAGTTTCTACTACTGGCTCATCTAAGTATTGGGGTATTTGCTGTTTTGGTAACAACCATAAGTTTAGGGCATATCCCGTTTTTGAAAAATCTTTTGGGTCGTTTTTTGTGTGAGTTATAGTTGTTGCTAGTTGTCTACACATTCTATCTAACAAAAATTTTGGTGTACGTTTTTGCATCTCAATCGTAAACTCATCTAGTTTGCCATCTTCTCTTTTTATGTGGACTGTTATATCTGGTATCATTTTTTGTAACTGTTCTTCGATTTGTCTTGGTGTTAGTTTTTTGTTTTTTAGTACTTTTAATACTTTTTTACAGTCTACATATGGTAGAGTTTTTGGGATTATAATATCTTCGGCTTTTAATTTTAGTCCAAAAAAGCCTGCAAAACTTACCACAAAATCTATCAAGATTTTTTTGTCTTGATACTCTGCCGTTCCTAATAGTAGCACTTTGAACATCAAATCTTCTGTAAAGTCTATTGTTAGTTTCATCTTTTCACCACCTA
>LNZQ01000064.1 GCA_002007315.1 Epulopiscium sp. Nele67-Bin004 | reverse complement strand
CTAGAACGTTCTCTAACAACTCCGTTAAATTGTAGTGTAGACTCTGTGTTAAGCTCGCCTAGTTTGTCCATCATTTCTTCATTTTCAATAACGATTTGTGTTGTACCGTAAAAATCTCTAAGCACTAGAAATCCTAGATTTTTTGACACTTTACGCAGATTTTCATAAAAACCTACTAGCGTTACATTTTGTCCGATATGTTCGCTACGAAGGTCATTACAATTATGTGTTCTTGATTGCATATTTTTCACTTCTTTCTTATATTCTTAATTTATATAAACAAAGTGATTATAACATAATGCTGTCAAGTATTCAAGGATTGTGAGGATTAGTTTAGAATTTTAGGGGTTGTTCTTTGTCTTATAATCATAAAAATATCTTCTATATTAGTAATTAGATTATTGACAACTTAGTTTTGGCTTATACACATAAAATATATTTTTTTACAAAAAAAGAGAGCAGCCTACGCCACTCCCTAATATTAATCCATTAATTTGTTCTAATTGGTTGCAATGGTGAATCAAACCCTACTCTTAGTCGTTCAACTACAGAATTTGAATCTGATGTTTCGCCCCACATTATAATTGAAATTTCTCCTAAGTCTAGTTCTATAAAATGCACCCAATTCATTTCATCAATATCCTCTACTTTAACTGTCCCGCCTAAAAGACTTTTAGCTTCTTGCAAAGTTGTTTTGCCGACTTCAACACCATTAAACATTGAACCAGCGTAAAGCTCCATCCAACCTATAAGAGAGCTATTATTATGGAAAAACATATTTGCATTTATATTTTTCCCAATAACTGCAATCATACTTTCGGTATTATCATACGATGACTCTACTACCGCACTACTTGCACCGTTCTCTCCAAGTGCCTCGAATATATACAAATACAACATATCGTCATCTTTAGAGTTGACTATAATTTTCCCAATATCAAACGGCTTTTCAGGCAACTTAGCCAAGTCTGCTTTATCCGAATTTATAAGCACCGTGCTTGTATCTGCGTCCCAATCAACAGGCACGTCCAACGCCTCCGAAACAAATCTTAGTGGTATCATCGTTGTGCCGTTTTGCACTGTTGGTGCTAGTGTAAGTGTTGACGATTGCCCGTTAATTTTGGCGTTTGTGCTACCCACTTTAAGCTCTATGTCCACCCCGTCTTTTGTAATAGTTACCGTTTCCGTTGTAGCGTCCCAATCTACTTGTCCACCAAGTTGTTCGCTCACAAATCGCACTGGTACTAACGTTGTACCGTTTTGTTGCGTTGGTGATGCTGTTGTTGACACTTCACCGTTAATGATTAAGTTAAAATCCGATGCAAGTATCGTTTGTGTTGTTAGCGTGAATGCTAATAAAGTTAATGCTAGTTTTTTCATTTGCCTTGTCCCCTTTTATTTTAATTTGATTTTCAACATATAATCTGTAACATTTCTGATATTAACTCGATATCAGCTAATACTTCTAAATCTGTATTAAAAAATATATCTAATTTAGAGAAAAATTTTTCTTTTAAATACATAAAGGCTATCCTTATATACTTTATTATCTTTAAAATAGAAGATATTACCCACCATATAATCTTATACAACGGAGAAACGATCCACCATAGAACACTAAACATTCCTGCTAAAATCCCAATACCTATAGTAAAAACTTTCCACCCAAAATATAATATAATAATTGAACCAATTAATTGAACCATAATTCATTCCCCAAATTTCTTATAAATATGGTGTAAATTTCAAGCTTACTTTCTTAACCTTTGTAGTTGGACTATCTGTTTCTCCTGATACAAACATTGATATATACATATCGTTAAACTCAATTAGGCTATATATAACATCATAAGTACCATCCATTTCTGATAGACCTAACGACCCACGGTATCCATATTTTTCAAACACTTCCTGTACAGTAGTTTCGCCAATAACTATACCATCAACTATACCCTCGTTTACTTGTATATATGTTATAGCCAAAGGGTCTATTGGTGGTGTTGTAGCTTCATCAAAGTACATTAGTGCACTAAACCCATCGCCACTTAATTCATAAGCATTGTAATAGTCACGACTACCAGTTGCAACTAAATTATGAGATATGCTGTGTTCTTTAAACGTATCGAATATTTTTTCTGAGTTTGGAAACTTATAATCTAACATTGTTATTGCATCAAAACCTTGCGTTTGTGCAGTTTTAGGTGGCAACTTCGCCAAGTCTGCTTTATCCGAATTTATAAGCACCGTGCTTGTATCTGCGTCCCAATCAACAGGCACGTTCAACGCCTCCGAAACAAATCTTAGTGGTATCATCGTTGTGCCGTTTTGCACTGTTGGTGCTAGTGTAAGTGTTGACGATTGCCCGTTAATTTTGGCATTTGTGCTACCAACTTTAAGCTCTATGTCCACCCCATCTCTTGTAATAGTTACCGTTTCTGTTGCGGCGTCCCAATTCACTTGTCCGCCCAGTTGTTCGCTCACAAATCGCACTGGTACTAACGTTGTACCGTTTTGTTGCGTTGGTGATGCTGTTGTTGATACTTCACCGTTAATAATTAAGTTGAAATCCGATGCAAGTATCGTTTGTGTTGTTAGTGTGAATGCTAATAAAGTTAATGCTAGTTTTTTCATTTGTTTCTCCTCCTCTTATTTATCTAAACCACCCTGATATTCCTTTTGCTATACCACCAATAACAGCTCCTGTTACTACTACTGGTGCTGCCGCAAGAGCTGTTGCTCCAACTGCTGTGCTTCCAATTGCAGCGACTGTTGCTGTGGCTGCCCCTGTTGCTACCGCTCCTGCTGCTGTAGCCGCTCCTGCAACTGCTCCTCCAACTGCTGTACTTGTAATTGCTGTCGTTGCTGCTGTAGCTGCACCTGTTACTGCCGCTGTTGTTGCTGATGCCGCTCCGATTGCTGCACTTCCAACCGCTGAATTTGCTGCCATTGTTGCTGCTCCTGTTGCGACTGATGATACTCCTGATACTGCACCAGATGCTGCCCCTATTGCTTTTGCTCCAACTGCTGTGCTTCCAACTATTGAAGATGCTGCACCAACGGCATAGCTTGTCGCTCCTGAAACAACCGTATCAACAGCAACATCTTCAGCCGCTTCCGAAAATTCTTTATCCCCATTTGCAACATCAACAATATTTGCTCCTATACTCATACCTGCTCCAAATTGTGCACCTTTTATTCCTGCTTGAATACCTGCATTGTGTGCTTGTCCTACAGTTTTTGCAGTTGAATAACCTTTAGTTACTATTGTAGAATTAGGCTTACCTGTAATTTTTGTTTCCATTTGCATAGCTTTAGACAATGCCTCTGCTTGTTTTGCAGAAATGTCAGATTCAATTACATTTTTTCCAGCTGCTTTTGCACTATCAATTAATTGTTGATTGCCTTTATCAATAACAATAGTTTGATCACCATATGCATCCCAATCAACTTTACCTGTTTTGTACCCTACTTTTGCTTGAGCTAAAGTTGTCCCGCCGTCAGCATCTAATATATAAAAATCAGCAATACCATTATTGGCGATAACTTGTGTTGCCTGTCCGTTAATAGTTGCTTGCGTTGCATGAAGTTCTTCAAACACAAAGCCTTTAAAACCTTTAGTGCCACCACGCATAGTGTTGTAGTGAGATAAATTATTTGCCATTTTGTTATACAACCCAGCATTTTTAATACTTGTTGTAATTGCCTCACTTGCTAATACTCCGCTTGCAAGTGCTGTGATATATGAATCAAGGCACTCTGTAGCCTTTTGTTCATCACCGTTACATTCTTTTACCAAACTGTTCCATTCTTCAACTGTAATATTTTGCATAACTGTATCCTCCTAGTATCTATGACCTTATCTTAGTCTTCTTCAAAAAGTAATCAAAATAGAAATCGAAATAGAAATCATCTATTTTCTGTATCTCCTCCACAATTAACATTATACCAAAGTGTAATAAGTTTCCTAGAATTACACTATAGATTTTTATACTAAAGTTTAAAATTAGATTTACTTTTACAAATTATATACAAATCTACTGTCTTAAATTTGGGACTTTGTGCCCGTTTTAGAAGTATAAACACACTTGTATTCGATTTTTATATAATTATGCAACAATAAAAGTTTTATATTTTGACTAAAATTAACAAAGACACACGCTGCTGTAAAAATGGGGGCACACAAAAAAGAGAGCAGTTTTCACCACTCCCTAAATTATATTCTGCCACAAGCAAACTAAAAACTTATCTTATTTCATCTGCTATGTGTGCAGCATCATTTTACTATTAACTAATTCTTAATTACTACTTTCTACCCATTAAAGTACTCGCTGTTGTTGCCGCCGCTGCTGCTGATGCAACTGATGCTGCCGTTGATGCTGCTGCAATTGCTGCTGGAATAATTCCTTGGAATTCTTCTGGTTTACGTGTTAAACTTGGTTTTTTATAAGCTTTCATAATTAAATTTTCTCCTTTAAAGTTATTAGTTTTTTCCATTGTAAGTCTTTAACAAAAATTAACATATCATTTTGTAAGACACTGTAGTCTACATCATACTCTTGTACTAACAATTGATTTATTTCTTCTATAGTTTTTGTACCATCAACATTCATATAAAAATCTTTAGCAACTTGCGATAAATGCTCTATTTGAAGATTTTCATTTATAACTATAAGAAAATCGTTATCTTCTCTCATTTTTATATAAGTACAACAAGGCACTAGTTTTTCTGTTTTATTTATATAACTATGCATATATTCCCTCAACTTTTTTAAGAGAATTATAAACTTCATTTGTTGGTCTAGCCTCAAACGCTTGTTTAACTGCTTTACCAACTGCGTATCCTGCAACCGACCCAGCCATTGCAGCTAACGGAACAACTCCTGCTGTAGTTCTTTCTAAACTTCCTAGTTTTGGAATTGAATAACTTTTTTTCATGCGTTTATCCTCCTAAGCATTAAATTAAGACATCTTTATCTATATAGTTTTGATGTTCTTTGTTGGCATCATATTCAGCATCTATATTTTCTATATAATCATATATCATAGGATTATGCCAGCAAGATGCAGATTTTTCTTTCCAAATCTCATTAAAATCATTATCCAACACATTTCCTATTATAAATGGAGTCATGCAATCTAATCTTATATCTCCATTTGGGCGAATAATAGCCCCACCGTTTGGAGTCCCTTGATACTTCTTAAGTTGAAGTTTAGTTTTAGATGATCGTTGAATTTGCATTCTCCCTTGATAGTTAACAACGTTTTCGTTAACTTTTTGTAATATCATATTTCTATCTTCCATAGATAATAAAATATCTTGATTTTCTACTGCTCGTCCACTTGGAGTAATTTCACCTAAAATTAAATTGCTTGCTCCAAGTTTGTATGCAAGTTCGCACATTTCATCAATTTCTTTAACTGATTGTTTACTAATTGAATGTGCTATCGTTAGTGGAATACCTGCTTTTGAAATTTCATATGCAGCATTAGTGGCTCGTGCCCAACTGTCATTAACTCCTCTAAAATCATCATGGTAATCAGGAGTTGCTCCATCGATAGATATTTGAAACCACATAAAACGATATTTACTTAATTTTTTTACAATTTCACTAGTTAATAAAAATCCGTTAGATATCATAACAAATGAAGTTCCATTTTCGTGCAAAATATCCATTATTTCAAACAATTTATCTCCCAATAATAACGGCTCTCCCCCCGATATTATACACTGAAATATACCACCTAAATCTACGATATATTTACTAAATTCTATCCATTTTTCAGGTGTCATTCTATCTTTATGTGTAGTAATTCCTGACGAATTATAGCAATGCTTACATTTTAAATTACAATTTTCTGTCAACTCAAATTGTAATGTAATAGGCAAATCATAAGATATAGGATGTTCACCTTGTTCTTGTAACTGTTTAATTGATGCTAATTCTTTTTCCAAAGCTTTTTCATCAATATTTTGTGTCATTTTTACATAATCTTTCATTTAATATACCCCTAAAATCTTAATCTACGTCTTCTCATTTCCTCTTCAACAATATTGATAGTATTAGGGTGTACATCTGGATCTGATGTTAACTCTACATATTTATCTATCAATTCATCATTTGTAAACTTACGTAATCTTTCTTTGACTGTCTGTTCCAATTTATTAGTTGCATGATTAAATAATTTACCTGCTCCTTCAAACATTGCTTCCATATTCATTTTACTTCCTCCTTTCCTTACATATCATTATACTACATCAAAAAAAGTTTCCGAGAATTACACTAACTTTTTTCAATCCTAAATTTCAAACTCTGATTTATTTATACAATTTATGCACAATTTAACCGTATCAAATTTATCAACATCTCCATAAATTTGATATATTTCTTCTAATTTTACTAAAATATCTATAATAATTTGTTCGTTATCGTCTTTATTTTCGTAACATAAGTCTAATATTGTATTTTTGTCTATCATATTTTTCTCGCCTAATAAATAATATTCGGCATTTTCATAGTCTTCTTGTCGCATATACGCCTGTCCAATATCCAAGTATCCTTGCCACACATCGCCGCTAATAGTCATTGCCTCTTTAATCATAATCACATAATTTTCTATATCGCCCAAATACTCATAAAACATAGCCAACTGTTCAAATGTATAACGTTTTTCGTTGTCATCAGTCGAAAAATTTATAGCAATTTTCCCATACTTAATCGCCTGTTTATAATCTTGTAGACATTCATACAACTTGCTAACGTGTTGCCACTGCTCAAACGTATCTTCAACAGCCAGCAATTCAAAGTGACATTTTTCGTGCAACGATTTATCTATTTCATAATTCGACTCCAAATATTTAGCCAACAGTTCAACTGTCCTTATATCGTATTCGCCAAAGTGTTCATCTGCAAGTTTGTATCCCTCATAAAAATTCTTGCTTGCCAGTTCAGGATTTAGCCCGTTGTCTGCGATATTCCCAAGCCATTTATATGCATCAACGACAGCCGAAGTATCACCAATTTTATTAACCACTTCTTCAAAAAATGGCATAAAGTCTTCTATTTCGAAAAACACTAACTCATCAAGCGATATTTTTTGATATGCCATATACGCCTGCTCAAAATAAGCCATATCCCCTGTTAGTTCATACAATTTCATACGAACCAACACACTATACTTACTAGTTTCGTCCATCAGAGTTTCACATTTCAATAACCACTCAACAGTATTTTTCTTATCGAGCATCGCAACTTCATGCATAGGTTTAATTTTATCTGTATCATCATAACAATTTATATACTGATTTATAATTTCATCAACTTTTGCCGTATCCCCCAGTTGTATATACAACTTAATTAAGCCTGGGTACGCATGATACATTTCTTCTTCAATCGCCATCTCATAATATTTTATTGCCGACTCAAAGTCGCCTTTTTGCTCATACACTTTTGCCCCATCGATCCAATCCATACAACCAAGAGTAAACCGTCTGTCGTTAGCTTGTGTCCTTAAATTTGAATAGTGCCACTCCTGCTCACTATCAGAGTCACCTATCCATAAATATAAATATCCACCATAAAATTCAACAGCACTATCGCACACCTTAGTATAAAATTTTTGGTATAATATCGGGTCAACTAAATCAACAATTTTCGCAAACAACTCTCCAATTAGTTGTTTGCAATATCGGGCATCTTTATCTTCTATATAATACAACTCTGAGTCAGCGTTAAGAAGTCGGTTAACTATATCAAAACATACAGTAGCCAAACTATAATCATTATAATGTTGCTTGGCAAGTGCGACAGCTTTCTTGTAGTTTTTCAAGCTAAAAGTTTCTTTGTACCTTAAAGAAAAAGTAGTTTTTATTATCCAAAATTGGATTTGGCTATCAACATCCAAAATAATTTTACCCGCTTTAGCTAAACATTGGTCGGAAAACTGCTCTCCACATCTAAAAACACAAGCAACATAAAAATTAAATAAATCGACACTACTTCCTTTAATACGACTTCCAAATATTTTACATAGCTGTACAACTTGTTTTCGTTTATATGAATTCATACCTCTCATAGTTTCAGGAACTTTACTCATATAGGTCACAATATTTTTACAATTGTCGGTTGTTGGAGTTTCTTCCTTATATATAAGGTCAACTATAATTTGGTGTAACGATACTTTATCTCCGTCAAGCTGTACCCACCCCATAGTAATTAACTTTTCAAACGGTGTAGTATCGTCAAGTTTTAACCAAGTTATAATGCTTGTCTTATTAAATCTTGTAATAGAAAATGCCGACATGCTCGCCAAAATTTCTTTTTCTATTTCTTTTAGTTTTGCAATTACAAAAATAGCACTAATGTGACCGATAATAATTTTGTTGTTAAGCTTTTTATCTTTACGCTGTTTAATGGGTACACCATTTAGAAGTGCAATTCCTTGTATTTTGCACAATCTTTCAAACACTTGCTTTGGCGTAACTTTTGTCATTCTCATAAATTTAGATATGAGCTCAACAGACATAGGGTGTCTTTGCACAAGCTCGACTATTTGAGCAATATATTCTGATTGTAAATATCATGTTTGTTTGTTTGCATAAAAGAGTTTTTCTGCCTCATCTATAGTTTCAAACTCCATAACATCAATTTGCATAAAATCATAATCCGAATAATCACATCTAGTTGTAACAAGCACTTTTGCACCACAGTCTAATAAATCTATCAAATGTTCATCTTCCTCAACGTCAAAGTTATCTAAAATTATCAAAGTATTGTCGTCTGCAAGTTTATTTATTTGAGTAAGCTTTCGTTTGTAATAGTCTCCATCTGACTCACTTTCGTCACGTTCAAAGTTTTCAATTATAAATTCATCATCGTTTAATATACAATCAAAAATAGATGTCGTATATGACAGCATAGTTACCGAGTTGTAGTCGGCTATACTAGCATATTTTTTTGCCACACTACTTTTGCCAATACCCCCAAACCCCCGCAAAAACAATGCATTTTGAGCTTCAAATATTTGTTTAATTTGTACTAACAGCTCTGTACGCCCAATGAAATTTGTATTTGTATATACGAAATTTGACTTTATGTATTGACAATCAAGCTTCGTAAAAGGTAAAGCTTTATTAAGTATTTGTTCAAGTTCAGTTGCTGTTTGATAACGTTTTCTAGGTATATTGCATAATGTTTTAGCAAAAATTTCTTTCAAATATCTAATAAGCACAGGTGGTGCTGTATCAAGTATTGGTGAATTAAAATCTATATTTGGAAATCTAACGTAGTCCCAAGACTGAATGCTACTCCCCCTAATTCGACTTAACAATACATTTCCAATAAAATATAAATCTGATGCCTCACAAATTTTTGCAAAGCTTGCTTTTTTAATTTCTGGAGGTGCCCAGTTTTCTGAAAAACTAAACAGTTCCCCTTGTTGAACGAATTCTTTTTTTACAACAGTCCCGAAATCAAATAACATAATAATATCAGGTGTTTCTGGAATTTTTAAAATGTTAGCTGGTTTTATATCCAAGTATAAATATCCTGCCTCATGGTATTTATTGATAGTTTTTGTAATTGCTATGACAGTACAAAAAATATCTTCCAAACTCTCATTTTCGATAGCATCAACAGACAAAATGAAGGGTTTGTTGAAATCTGGGTGAGCCAGCACCACAGTGTCCAAAATAGCCTTTTTCAGAGACTGGAAGGCTTCCTGGCACTCTGTAGTCCAGTCAGCAGGAGACAACTTGTGCCACTTTGGGCGCTTGGAACGGGGCTTGGACTTGGGTTCAGATGTTAGCTTATATAGTGGTCCTGCAAGGGTGGAAAAGCCTTCAATGAAGTGGTTGTAGTAGTTGAACATGCCCAGAACTGATCTTAACTTCCGAGGAGAGGGAGTACACCCATCCTCCATCATGAGGTCTTTCTCTGTAAGACTTGTTATAACCTCAACCTTCTCTGGATCGGTGGACACACCATTCTCAGTGATTATATGGCCCAGGAACCTCAGCTTCCTTCTCAAAAGGTGACATTTTTTTGGAGCGAGTTTGAGGCCATGGGTTTGCAGGCGGTTGAACACCATTTCAAGTCTTTCAAGGGCTAACTCCTCAGATGGTGCAAAGATAAGGAGGTCATCAAGGTAGCAGAGGAGACTAGTGTAGTTCTGGTCACCGAAGATGGATGTCATGAGCCTCATGAAGGAACCTGGACTGTTGCAAAGGCCCTGTGGTAGTCTATTATACTCATAGAGGCCAA
>LNZQ01000063.1 GCA_002007315.1 Epulopiscium sp. Nele67-Bin004 | reverse complement strand
TTTTCCCAATGTCGTCATACTCAAAATGTTTTGTATATTTAGACATCTCCTCATTTGTTATACCTTCAAGTGATCCGTGCTTGTCATAATATTCCGTCATAGATTGTTGCATTCGTTTCAAATCATCTGCTAATGTCATTAAGTACTTACTTGCAACCTCTTCTTGTGGTGTTAATGGCGTCCACCCCTCATCTGTTGCACGATTAGAATTTATGTTTCGATAGTTTTGTAATACAACATTTTGTAGCATGTCATTTATGCCGTTTTTGTCGCTTTCTCTCATGACGCTTGCAAAGTTTTTTGTAGCTAAAAATAAACCTTTTGCCTCATCACTAATTTGAAGTCTATCGTATTCATCACCTAAATTTTGGTTTAGGTCGTCTTGGATTTGTGCGTTAGTTTGGCCGCTAACGGTTTGAACCCAAAAACCTGATGTTGAATTTGTTCCCATTATTATCATGTTTTTACTCCTCTTTATATTAACATTTTTTGCTAATATCTACTTTATCGGTTATAGGGGTATAATTATTAATAGGTTATATTCCACTTAGCTCAAATTCAACTGCTTTGGATTGTCAATACTTTTTGTTTTTAATCTTTTAGATATAACACTTATACCATAACCTATTAAAACTCCTACCAAACTTAACATTATATCATCAATATCAAAAAAACCTATTTTAAGTACAAATTGCAAAATTTCAATAACAAGTATTATCGCAAAACTTGTAACAAGTGTACCACCCAATTTATTATTAGAAAAAATAATAGATACTAAATATCCTAGAGGAATAAAAGCTATAGTACTGCCTACTATATTTATAAAAGCATAACTTTCAGTAATACTTCCTAAATATGAAGATATATTTCTAAATGGAACTAAATTCATATTACGTATGTTATAAAGGGTTTCGTATTGTATAATACGCTCTCTTAGAGATAGTATTCGTTCAAAAGACCCATCAAATTTTAATAAAACTGTTAATACTAATAAAATCATATATGTTGCAAACACAATTTTATATGATTTTTCTGTCATAATTTGTTTATTTTCTCTGTACACCACTTCCACTTCCTTTTTCTCATTTTGTTTGTAAATTTATTATACACCAAGCATCAAAATAAAACCACACAATAGGCAGGTTAGAAAATTTTTTTAATTTAACCGTGTTATTGTGTTGTTTTATTTGCCTAACCCCTCTTATATTGTTTAATATCAGATTTACTCAATTCTAAAATTCCGTTATCTTCAAACAAGTAGGCTAATATTCCTATAAATTTTACAAATTTTAAATAGATTTGTATTTCTTCTTCTCTTAAAGCTCCATAAGTATTCTCAATTTGTTGCTTAAAATTCCAAGGTATATTATATAACATACCAGCTAAATCTCTATAATCTTCTCTATAACTAGTTTTTAATATTAAATCATATGCAAGCCCATTTGACTCATTAAACTTATTTATATTTCCTAGTATACTAGCTTTATTTAGTGCATAAAAGCCATACATAATAAAATGTATCTTTTTCATATCCTCACTGCTATAATACTTATCTAATATATCTTGCCACACTTGCATTTCTTCAAATCGTTCTATCCTACTATACTCCCATATCAAAAGAGATATTAAAATAACTTCTTTTTTCGTAAAGTGATGCGTTTTCGCTTTTAATATTCCTTTTATCGGCAAAGTGATTTCCAAAACTTCTTTTAGACGCTCTATATATTGCTCTATACTAAGTTTACCTTGTTTTATCTTTGGATTGTGCATATTAAGAACTAATTCCTTATGCTCTACATATTGCCGATTAACTTTGATAGTTAAATTCAACTTACTTTTTATAAATTCTAGCAACTGCACAGCCTCTTCAAATTTCTTCTTTTGAGTTAAATCCGTTAGTTCTTGACACATTTTATAAAGCTTCATATCCGTAATTTTAATATTATCCGAATACACATCTGACGTTAAGTTAAGCCGTTCAAGTATTTTCGTTGCATTGGCAATTTTCATTTTTGTATGCTTATTTTGTACCAGTGATATAGTGTTAACCTCGCAAATACCATCTGACAGTTTAGGATTGCTAAGGCTCAACATTGTTCGCCTACTTTTTATAACTTCTCCTAACACATAAAAATTTTGTCCACTCACAGTCTGCAACAACAAAACTTTATCATTGTTTGGGTTTATTCCAAATTCCTCATAAATATTTAACAAACCCTCATACCAATGCTTCATATCTTCGCATTTATCTGTAATCCCAAATTTGTCAACAATATCATTTCTTATTGCTAAAATAGTTGTTAGATGAAATAAGTCTGACCTTTTTCGCTTAGTTTCAATTAAAAATTCGCATAGGTCTAAAAGCTTTTTATACTCTAGCTTTTCTATAAATATTTCAGCCAAAAAGCACACTAACTTTGTAAAACAATTTAATTTTACATTTGTTAGTTCATCACGTTTTTGCAAATAGTCAAGCAGTTCAAATCCAAGCTTTGTGTCGTTTGCTATGTAACAATATTTGTATATCAAATACACTTCCACATTGCTTAGTGCCATCATATTAAGTGGCTTTTCCCTAAAATTTGGTACAGTTTTTGTTATAGCTTGTTTATAGTCATCTTGCAAGTTGCTTGATATGCTTTCTATTTCAAGTCGTATACACTCGCAATATTGTTCGTTTATATTGTTGGTTTGGTCTGACCTGCTGACATACTCTGCAAACAGTTTTTTAGCTTGCACCATATCCCCACAAACTATTTTTTCCAAAGTGTTAATTCTTAATAATTCAACGTCAGCCTCTTCCCTAGACAAATAATGTTCAAAATAATCATCTTCAACATCAAGCCTAGATAATATCGTATCAACAAGCAACTTATCTGGGTAACTTTCACCATTTTCAATTTTGCTCAAAAAAGTTTGGTAACATAACCCATTTGTAAGCTGGTCTTGTGTGTAGTTTTGTTCGTACCTCTTGAAGTTAAAAAAATCTATAATAAATTGCATATACTCCTCCCCCTTGAATAAAGTATAACAATATTTATGACTTTTTTCAATAAAAAAGCACCCGTTGGAGGTGCTTATAACAACTAATCTTCAAAAATATCTTCAAGACTAATTTCTAAATTCTCAAAAATTGTAGGATTGATAAATGCTTTATATTCTTTTTGTTCATCATCTGATAAATTTTCTATTTCCTCATCTAATAAATAGATAAAAGCTTCAATTAGCGTGTAATCACCATCAACTAAAACATATTGATTTATAGTATTATTGGTTGGATCAACTATCCAATATTCCGCAACCCCAATACGCTCATACAATTCAAACTTAGTTTTTAAATCATCTTTACGGTTCGTTGATAAAATTTCAACTATCAAACTGGGCACACCGTAGTAACCATTAGGTTTAAATTTATCAGGTTCACACATAACAGCAATATCAGGTATGATGTGGTTTTTTGGTTTATCTGGATTGTAGTATACATTACTCACCTGATACACCTTACACTTTTTACCTTTGAGATAATTTCTAAACAAATAATATATATTTCCCATGATGTTATTATGTTTAATACTTGGGGCAGGTGACATATAAACAATGTCATCTATAATTTCAACTTTACGTGGTGGACTTGTAATTATGCTTTTGTTGATCGGATTTTCCATTGTATCACGTCCTTATCTAAATTTTTTATTTATGTTTATCATTAAATATTATATCACACAACTCATCTAATACAACATTTTTTCCCACTACTATTGACTTATCATTCAACAAAAATAACGGTATCAATGCCCCCAAACAAAATCCCGAAACGATAGAGTAAAGCTTAGCAAACTCAGTTATTTTTTCAAGCCAAAAAGGTAGACATGGTCTAAAATAATATTTAAGAAAACAAACTATTTACTTACACTATGAAAAAATCATTACTTATAAATATCTAACAAGCCCTCATACCAATGTTTCATATCTTCGCTATTTTCTGTAATTCCAAGTTTGTCAACAATATCATTTCTTATTTCCAAAATAGTTGTTAGATGAAATAAGTCTGACCTTTTTCGCTTAATTTCAATTAAAAATTCGCAAAGTTCTAAAAGGTTTTTATATTCTAGCTTTTCTATAAATATTTCAGACAAAAAGCACACTAACTTTGTAAAACAATTTAATCAATATCAGCCTCTTCCCTAGACAAATAATGTTCAAAATAATCATCTTCAACATCAAGCCTAGATAATATCGTATCAACTAGCAACTTGTCTGGGTAACTTTCACCATTTTCAATTTTGCTCAAAAAAGTTTGGTAACATAGCCCATTTGTAAGCTGGTCTTGTGTGTAGTTTTGTTCGTACCTCTTGAAGTTAAAAAAATCTATAATAAATTGCATATACTCCTCCCCCTTGGATAAATTATAGCAATATTTACGACTTTTTTCAACAAAAAAGAGAGGTTAGACATTTTATGCCTACCCCTTAACACTATGTTTGATGAATCTTTACCCAGTTATAAATATCTTCATACAAATAAGAACTATCAGCAATATTTAACCCTAAATCTATTAACTCCTGTTGGGAGTAGCTTAGATTTATATCATTTAATCTTAATGTAAGTAACATTACTAAAATACCTGTTCTTTTGTTTCCATCTATAAATACATGATTATTAATTATACTATATGCTAGGCGTGATGCCTTTTCTATTACTGTGGGATACTTAAGGTCATCTCCAAAACCTGCATCTATACTATATACGGCTGACTCAAGTAATCCAATATCTCTAATACCATCTAATCCACCTGTTTTTTTAATTAGTTTGCTATGTGCTTCTATTATTTCTTTTGTACTTAATACTATCATTTTGCTAGTTCCATAAAAGCTTCTAAATTTTCTTCAATTATATTATCTACTTCATCTGATATTTTTTTTGCACGTTCTTTTCTAAATGCTTGAATTTCGTCATACTCATCAAAACTTACTAATACGTATTTTGGAGTATCATTTTTTAAAATCACTGCCATTCCTCGTTCTTCAACTACACGTATTACGCTCGAAAAATTTTTGTCAGCTTCAGTTATTGGTACTAAATTTTCTGTATTTACTAACATTTATTATCACCTCATTAAATATTATACCATACAACTTATCTAATACAACATTTTTTGTATTTTTTCCCACTTCCACAAGGACATTCATCATTTCGCCCAAGCTTTAAAACCTCTGCGTTAAACTGCATATCAACATGCCCCTTACACCTCCAAGCACGCATACTTTTAATAACTCCGCCAACAAGTGGTGCAAGTTCATCAAATTGCGTTTGCGATACAATTTCTATCCCCGACAAACTAAACCTTTTCAAAATTTCTTCAATAAGTATATCCCCTTTAAATTGCAACGCCCTATTCATTACAATAAGTGTCGATAATGCAACTTCAATATTTTCATCTGGAATGTTATAGTTTTCTTCGAGATACGTTCTGAGTTTGGATATGTACACACTTTCAACATAATACAACTCATTGCTATACAACAAAACTTCTTGTGGCGTCGGTTCATAATAATCCATACCTCTTGTTGCCATCTTCAGTGTATAAAAGTCTGCCTCCGTAATACAATATAAACTTTCATGTACAATAAAGTCCTGTATTATTTTGCACCCCCCATATAAAGACCTCAAAATTCCAAGCCATTTATAACATTCTGCTATACTAATTTTTTTCCCCCACTCTTTAGAATGCATTTCTCTAAACCAATATAATTCCACTGCTCCATACAAATTTAACAATCCATCTCGGTAAATCCTTATGGAGTCAACCAATTTTCTAGTATTTTCAAATTGCGATGTCCTATATATTTTTTCGTATACATTTTTTATTTCAACAGGTATAAACAACCTTTTATTTTCGTCAGATGCCACTAAAAAATAATTTAACAACGGAAAATAGTCCTCCTCTAAGTCCCACTCATAAATTATTCCAAAGCTACAATTATACCACCAAGTTAAATAATCAATTTTCAATGCACAAAAAATTTGTTCCGCAGTGTAGCAAATATTTTGTAACAACTTGACTATAAGCTCATTTCTATTTAATTTATAATATCCTCTAATTTCATACTGCCTTGCCACCTCTTGCAACTGCATATCATCATAGGTTTCTAATATTTTTTTTATACTCATATTTTCCCCCTGTAAAAGTTTTTTCCTTATTATTGTAACATAGACAATCTAAAATTAAAAATATTTTATATGGCTAGATGATTAAAAATTAAATTGTTTGCTAATACTGTAATAGAACGGGAGGTTATTATGTTCAAAAAACACAAATTTAAATTTATATTTATTATCGTGATGTATTGTATTGCATCAGTTTTTATACACTTAAATAATTATAGTAGTATATCAATATTCAATCCACCAAAACAATTATCTAATCCAACTTCTATCGTTGAAACACTTGCAGTATCTGGGTCAACAGGTTCATCTTTAAAGGTTTTAACTACTACAGATGCTGCATTTGGTATACAAGATATTACTATTGGTGTGCCCTCAAGCGATACAAATCCTATAGCGATACTTTTGCATGACGACGTTAATTTATCATATTTAATTACACATTTAGCTGACAATGGTTATTTAACTATATCAATAGATATTTCTTCAACTTTTATAAACAATACCACTTCTATTGATTCGGCTTTATTAAATACGTTATTTACTAATCAAATAAAAAACATTGTAGAAGAAGTTGATAATCCTGCTAGCGAACTATATAACAAAGCAGAATTTAGTGAGGTATCTTTGTTTGGTATAGGTACAGGCGGACTCGGTGCATATTATTTAACGATATCACCACCAGACACGTCTTTATTAAACTTAAGCTCAACATTATTAGTCGCTCCAAACCTTAGCAGTTTGCAAGACAAAACAACTACGCCCGATACCCCTATCGGTATAATATTGCCACAATATGACGGGCTAGTACGCAGTCTGGACGGACAAATGTTATTTGATTTATGGGCATTTTCTGATGAACTAACTGCGCCTATATCGTGTGTGTATTTATTAAATGCAAACCACAATTATTTTAGTGATGTATATGATTTTGACGACTCATTAAATGTGCCATATAGCACAGACAACCCCAATAGACTTATACAGTCTGACCAACAAAAATTTTTAACTAACTATACGTTAGATTTTTTTGAATATTATAATTCAGGTAACAACATAACAAATATTGGTCTTGACACTGGAGTTATTGCTCCTAACACTATGTATGGTCTTGATGTTCTTACATCTCTTTCAACGCCTGACTCGCTGCCTATAATTTCAGCTGTTGGGACAATTTCAGAGAGTTTTAATGAACTTGGCGGAACAAATAATATGAATAATGCCTCAATAAGTTATATCACAGAAAGTTATATAGCGTCATACGACGAGGCTTACGGATTTCAACACCCTGGACTCCCTGAAAATTTGGGACTACTAAAATTTAGTTGGACAGTTGATACAGGCACACTAACAACAACTATCCCCGCACAATATAAAGATTTTTCTGGGTATTCTTCGCTATCATTTTGGATTGCACTTGATGTTGCAAACAACTTAAATAGTTTAGAGTATCAATCTATAATTATATCGCTTAAAGATAGCTCTGGAAATATTGAACACGTATTGTTAGATGAAAATTCTGTTGCTTTAACTATGAGAAAATAATATTTTCAGCTCACTCTCCATACTTGAGGACATCATGATACAAAGATTTTTACATTCACAGGCATTATTTGTTTCTTGAGATAAAAAATGCAAGGGAGAAATGAAAGAAATTAATTATATATATAAAATCTGTTAACTAGTCACATGGTGCAACCAGCATCCAATGAATGAATTGCAGCCAAGAAGATATTTTGTATGCTTACACTTGACAGTAACGAACCACATTACAGTCTCTGCCTTTTGTCTGCCAGACAGACGTAATTAGTCTGAAGCCCGGGGCCATTTCATCCCGGAGGATGTTGTTGACCATCCAGAACAATGCATTAGCAGCATTAGCTGCATATCACCTTCTGTCATTAGCCCTGGTCCCAGTAAATGTGATTATGTGTCTGTCTGTCTTCTCTAGGGAAACTTTTAAAAAAAGACATGTTCTCACGTGACAGATGTTTAAAGTCTGTTTACATTAAACTTTGTGATGTCATTTAATTTTTATATAAAATTGACTAATTAGAGGCTCAATGC
>LNZQ01000062.1 GCA_002007315.1 Epulopiscium sp. Nele67-Bin004 | reverse complement strand
AACGATTTTTGACCAAATAAACGCAGACGTTCTCTTTAGAAGGGTGAATTACCTATACCTAGCAACTTTCACTTGTCCTGTAGTGTTTCTATACCCTGTTTCAACATGAATGGCAGTGAATGGGGTTTAAAAATGCAGTCTGAGATCTACTGAAGTATAAACATGGTCGAATTTAAACAACATTTGTAGAAGATAGGGGCGATCTCTGCTCGTGATGAGAAGTCAAAAATAGACTGGTATGGTCCTTTAAATACAGTTGGAAGATCCTACCCTTTATACCCTAAACCTGACCAGAACCTCAGGGGCATATGTTGTAAATGTCAAATGTAATAAACTTTATTTAGATGCTGTGAAAGGTACATTACTGAGTCAATTTGCTGGCTTGTTGGCTCCTATGCAGTTGTTATATTTTTGCATGTTACAGATGAGCATCATTGTTTCTAAAGCCACTGACTCCATCAAACTTGGGAAGGCTTTTTTGAGTGCAAAGCACAACTTATTGTTTTTCAATGTACAATTATTCTTTAACCCCTGCAGCAAAAAAAATAAAAAAATAACCGTAACTAAGGAAATGTGTCCATGTTGCTCCTCATTAGTGGTGTTATGTCTGTCATTCTTGAGCATTCCCACCAAATCTGAAATTGTTTCTTGTAAAAGTACGAAATTTTAAACTAGTATTTCACAAGATAAAGCATTCAGGTTGAAGAACACTCTGTGTTTTCTTGCTTATTCCCAAAATCTTGTGACCCCTTGTTGAGGATCCACTGCTTTATGGCACCGTAAACACACAGTGGCACTCTTCATCTGGCTTTCCCCGCCATGTTTTATGGAACCTAGATCCTCCCTTCATCTGACTTTACCCTTTTGTTTTCTGCAGAACTCTGTTGTGTTTTCTTTGAAGCATTAAAGTTTGCTAACGTTTGTCTCATAACTTGCAAACTCCGATCGAATGTTTCCATCCAGCCGTCTGCGGATTAATCCATTTTCTCTCCCCCCTCTCTCGAACGAGCCTCTTTTCTGCTTAATTAACATTAGTCGGCGCTTGTTTGTGCAGGCATGCTATTCAGGTCATGAATAAACTAGGGACTGGAACTGGTTTCTTTTGCATTCTGAGAACTGTTTAGTTCCTCCATATTCATCCTGGCTTATCGGGCACATTGTCTGCATGCGTGTGCAGATTTGTGTATGTATGCGTGTGTGCATGTGGTTATAGTTTCAAAATCGCCAGATAACACAGATGAGTCTAACACCGTAATTTGTTCAACGTCAGCCTCCTCAATAATGATAGGAACTCTAATAGAGCTAGTTTGTATTGAAGTTATATTTTCAAAAGAAACAGCCCCATTTGGTGTAGACGATACTTCGGGCATATATTTTGTTGTAAGTGATACTACAGTATCCGTTATATTTTCAAAAGCAACAGCATCTATATTAGATAGATATTGGGATAAAATTGTGTCTACACCAAATATAACAAGTGCACTAACAACTACGATAATTGCAAGTTTTTTCATAATAATTCCTCTCTAAGATAGTTCAAGTTTTTTTGTAAGCAATAAGTGTATAATTTCTATTCCAACAACAGTTCCGATAAAGCCAAGCAGTGTAGACATATTAACTAGTGTAAAAAGCCAGTTGTATGCATCGGTTAAAGTATTTATATCTGTTGGAAGAATACCACTTTCAAAGAAAATAAACGCCACAATTCTAACCATACCTGTTGTAAGTAATATCAAAGTCACATAGCTTATAGGTTCAGAAAGTTTTTTGTTTGGTTGGATATGTCCCATAGTTATTGAAATATAAATAACTAGTATGCTTACTGCTAAAGACAATGCACCATTTACAACTATCAGCTGAAACAATTTAATAGCTAAAGCTGTAGTTTCAACACCGTTAGCTGACGCAAATAAATCAGAAAAAAAGTATGGTAATGGGTAAACGTCAACATGATTTCTAGCTAATAAGAAAGAAGATATATGTCCAACTATAAAACTAGTTGCAATAAATAATATTGAAATAACTAGCTTTGAGATAATAAGTAGACGGCTTGAAACAGGTAGTGTAAACATCAAATAGCCCTCGTCACCAAGCAAATTTTTCTTAAAACGTTGTATAACCATAACGCCAGTTGACACAACTAGTGCAACAATAGTACAAGAAAATATGAGTAATAAAATCGTAGACATATTAAAAAGTCCACCAAAACTAAGTTCAAAACCATTCAAATCAAAGCCAATAGCTCCTGATATAAATGAAGTAACTAATAGCAAAATATATATCGGTATAAAAGTACGTGCTGAGGCAAGAAATTCATATTTCATAAGTTTAGTTAACATTTAAACACCTCCCTAAAAATCATATCTATTGATTTATTATATTCTTCTCTAATGTCATCAACATTTCCAGATAGTTTGATAACTCCGTTATGAATAAATATGACATCATCACAAATTGACTCAACTTCTTGAATAAGGTGTGTTGCAATAATAAGTGTGCTGTCTTCGTGATAGTTTTTGATTATCGTACTCAAAATGTAATCACGCCCAGCGGGGTCAACCCCGCCGATAGGCTCATCAAGTATATACAACTTTGCACGTCTAGCCATAACCAAAATAAGTTGAACTTTTTCTTTTGTACCTTTAGACATAGTAACAAGTTTGTCTTCGGGGTTGATATTAAGGTCATTAAGCATAGACAGTGCAACATCTATGTCGAAGTTGTCATAAAAATCAGCGAAAAACTGTATCATATGTTTAACTTTCATCCAGTTGTTTAGATATGTTCGTTCTGGCAAATAAGCAATGTGTGCATTTGTAAGGTGGCTTAGTTTTTCGTTTTCAAATGTTATGTCGCCACCTGTTGGTTGTATTAAGCCGTTTATAAGTTTGATTATCGTACTTTTTCCACTACCGTTTGGACCAAGCAACCCAATAACTTTTCCAGTTGGTATTTCAAAAGACACATTATCAAGTGCAACTTTTTTTGGATATGTCTTAGTTACGTTATGAAATTTTATTAACATAGTCCGTTTCTCCTTTCTCAAGTTCTAATTTTATAAGATGGATTAATTGTTCGTGCGTATATCCAAATTGCAATAAATGATTCACAAGTTCAGATATATAAGATTGTGCATATTCATTTTTTAGGTTCATAATCAATTCCTCATCATCTGTGACGTATCGTCCCGACGTGCGATTGCTACATACAAGATTTTCACGCTCAAGCTCAGCCAGTGCACGTTGCATCGTGTTGGGGTTTACCCCTGCTGTTTGTGCCAAATCTCGTACGGAGCTTAATTTTTCGCTTGGAGCTATTTCGCCAGATATAATTTTGTTTTTTAAGATAGCCATTATTTGTAAGTATATAGGTTTGTTGTTGTCAAATTCCCATGGCAAAGGTATCGCCTCTTTTCTGATTACTGTATTAAGTGATTAATACAATAGTAAATCAATTATATCCTTTTGTCAACATCTTTTTTGTGATACAATAGTATAAAATGTAAAATGGAGGTAACAAAATGATAAGACAAGCAAACTTGACGGACTTAGAAACGATAGCAAAGTTCAACATTCAGTTGGCACAAGAAACTGAGGATAAAGTGTTGGATAAGCAAACGATAACAAACGGTGTGAAATACTTATTAGAAAATCCACAATACGGTGTGTACTATGTTGCAGTGGAAAATGAGCAGGTGGTAGGACAAGTTATGTACACTTTTGAGTGGAGCGACTGGCGAAACGGACTATTTTTATGGATACAAAGTGTATATGTGGATAAGGAGTATCGAAACAAAGGAGTTTTTAAATCGTTATATAACACAATAAAAAATATTTGTGATACCGATGATAATATTGTTGGCATAAGATTGTATGCAGAACAAGAAAATGATGTGGCACAACAAGCCTATAAAAACCTAGGTATGGACAAGTGTCACTATGACATGTTTGAGTACGAAAAAAATAAAAAAATTTTTTAATTTATGTGTATATAATATCCAAAATATGTAAATAATAAAATATAGTTACTTAAGAGATTCCTCCGAGGGAAACGAGTAACTATGTAATATACTAATATTGAAAAAAAACTGACATCGTGAGACAACCAAATTAGAAATAGACAAAAGATAAAGTTAAATCCCCCAAGATTAATAAAAAAAGAGAGTAGATACTTCCCCCAAATCCAAGTATCTACTCTTTCGTGTTTGTTTAGACATACCTTTTAATTGAATATAATAAATTATTTTGTTATAATACCATTATTAACTAGGGGAGGGATTTTACAATGCAAGTTGAAATACAAGATATTTATAGGCGTTTAGATACAGTAAAAGAAGAACTTTATTTAGATGCAGTAGCTGATAATGCTAAAAAAAGAATGGTTAAACGAGGGCAAGTATATAAATGTAAATTTAGCAGTGGAGTAGGGAGCGAACAAAACAAAGAAAGACCCTGCGTAATTTTACAGAATGATGATGCAAATAGACGCTCTGGAAATACTATTGTTGCTCCAATAACTCATACAGCATCAACATTGCCAACAGTACTTCAAATTGATACTCAAAAAGATGATAATAATGAAATTATTTTAGATGGATATGTATTAGTTAGTAATATTGTAACTGTTAGTAAAGTTAGGCTAGGAGATTATATTGGAACACTTTCTAAAAAAGATATGAATAAAATTGATGAAATAATCCCGTTAGCTATTAACAAGCAGTATCATATAAAACAAAAAAATTTAATGAAAGATAAAGAAAATCATATTGATAGACTAAAACTTAGAGCAGAAAATATTGAATCGGAATTAGTAGAATTTAAACAAATAATGGAAGAGTTTGGGATAGAAAATATACCAGATTTAAAGAAAATATTAGAAATACATTGCAAATTATAGACAAGCTTTGTTATCTATGCTAGAATAAATTTACAAGATAAGTTATTCACGAGTGGGATAACATTAAATATTTTAACTTTATAGGACTCACGAGTGGAGTCCTTATTTTATTCATCTATTTTTGTTTTGTGCATATAATATAGTACAAGAAAATTTTAAGACGAGAGCTTAAAAAATACAATAAAAAATTAAAAGATAGTCACGAGAGGGCTGTCTAGTATAACAGGTGTATGCAGAGTTTTAGCATATGCCTTTTTTGTTGTGTGATAGATGTCGATTTATTATAGTATAGATGATAGGGGGGATAAGGTGCAATTTATAACAGATTTTATTGAGCATATACGCAAGAAACAAGGATATAGCCAACACCAAGTTATTGATGGATTGTGCAATCAAACTTATTTTAGCAAGCTGGAAACAGGGGAAAATTATCCAAATAAATTATTGCTTGATACGATTTTTAGTAGGCTGGATATAGAAGAAGGGCATTTTGAGCATTTGGTGTCTAAAGAAGAGTTTGAGATTAGAAAATTACGCCTACTAATTTTAGAAAAAATTGCTTGCAATGAATTAGTAGAAGCAAAAATATTATTTGAACAGTTTAAAAATGATTGTGATGAAGAAGATAAGCTTGAAGTACAATTTGCGAATTATATTGAGCTTATATTTAGTGAAATAACAGATGAACAGAGAGCCACAGAATACAAAAAGCTTATAGTTATGACTGTGCCTCAGTTTAGAAAAAAAGCGTTATCCAAATTGGCGTTAAGCAATGCAGAAGTA
This sequence comes from Epulopiscium sp. Nele67-Bin004, assembly GCA_002007315.1. The sequence goes on along the minus strand of LNZQ01000062.1, from coordinate 15,818 downwards.
TTTTTAATATCGGAATATTGTATAGTATCAAAAGATATGAAAATTGCGAAACAATTGTTAGCATATTTAAGAGGGAGAGAACGATTTACAAAAGTTAAGCTAAAGTGTGCGACAAAGTTGTTATGTATGTTTGCAAAACATTATAACTTTAAACAATCAGATTTGGACGAGCTATGCAAAGATATTCTTGAACACAAAAGGAAAGAAAATGATTTGTTTTATTTTACAAAGTTGCTGGATATTATGGATAGAGATGAACAACTTGAATTGTGGAGAAAGACATTACTTGAAGTTTACGACGAATATAATATCAATCCAAATGAGGATAATTTGTTAATTGAAAATGTGTTTTCGGTACAGGGCTACTATGTGCTTGGAGATGTTATAAAAAGTAGACGAAACATGTTGGGGTTGACAAATGAACAGCTTGCAGAGGGAATTTGTAGCAAAAATACTATATCAAGAGTGCAAAATGATGGCTCAAGATTACAACTCATTAATGCTGAAATGGTTCTGGAAAGATTAAATATGACGGGGGATTTATACACAGATAACGTTAAAATCACTGATATGATGTTGTATGATAAATGTGCAAAGCTTACATGGTTGGTGGTTAAGGGGAGGTATGATGAGGCTTGGGAGGTGTTGGAGTTTGTAAAATCTAGGTTGGATTTGAGTATAAAAGTGAATGAGCAGTATGTGGCACATAAAGAATTAGGATTAAGAATGAGAGTTCCAAGAGCTGAAGAAGAAAAGGTAAGCCAAGCTAATTTTTTAAAAGAATTAGAAAAAATATTGGAAATCACATTACCTATAAAAGGGATAGTGAAATCAAAGCTTAGGCATTTTACAAAGAAAGAAATAGTAATAATGAATACTTTGATGTGGCACTATGGAACTAATGGTAACATAAAAGAGATGGACAAATGGAGAAAAATATTGGAGGAATACTATAGTAGCGATGAAATAAAAATTTTTCATGGGCGATTGTACTATTCTTATAAACTGCAAGAAGCGAGTATGTTAGGTAACCTAAAAGAGTATGATAAATCAACAAAAATAGCTAAGTCGATACTTAATAATAGAAGACTTACACTTGATATTAATAGTATATCTTGGGAAATGTATAATGTAGTTTGGAACTATAGACAAGCGATAGAGGATACCAGAGAGTTAGTACAAAAAGAAATAGAGGTATATTTACCATTAATAAATCAGGTTAAAATAGTTTCCGAGATATTTGAAAGTAAAAATACCTTGCATTTCTCATTAAAGGATATAGAAAGTTTATTTAAATTAGATTAAATAATTTTATATTACGTCATCTAAAGCATCAGGGAAACGAGGTAATTTATCCAAAGAATTTTCGCATTGAGTAGTATTTAAGCTTATTACATCTGGTGCTTGAATACTAATAATTCCTATTAATGCAGATGTTATAATAGTGATTTTAAATAGATTTTTTTTCATAATTTATTCTCCTTTATAAGTAACTTTTTTGATAATACAATTATATAATAAAAATTCACTTTAAAAAACACCAGAACACGGGTAACCCGTACTTTGGTGTTTTTTTGTTTGTAATATTAGTATATAATGCTATCTGTACGGGGGCAGTGATATATATTACGGCTCTACATATACAATTTAATAATAATTGGAGGAATTAAACATGAAGAAACGTCTTAGACTAATGCTATTAATGAGCTTAGCAATAACAAGCCAAGTTACATCAGTATTTGGTAGTGAACTGGCAACTAACAATTCAGACTTTATAGAATTACCAAAGCCAACAGCGGTTTATAAAGAAACAAGAGGTGGGTCAGAGCCAGCAATAATAATTGAAGAAGATACAGTGGTGCAAGAAATTGAGATGGCAGAATCTCGCCAAAGCAAAGCAGTAACGTATGTAGAGTTTTCAGATACATTAACATCTGATATGAATATATATAGTATTAGTGTGCCAGCAGGGCAATATATTCAAGTATCTATGCAACAGCCAGCAGATAAAAATGTCAACTATGACTTAAAAATTGGTACTTTGATAAATTCTAATACTATAGGTGTACAAGAGCAGTCGCTATATGGGACGTATTTAAATAACTATGATACAGGATATAACACAATTGATGAAAGTGTTGGAATAATAAACAATACAGGTAGTACGCAAACATACTACATATTAGTTACTAGTGAACAAAATCTTAGTAGTGAACCATTTAATTTAAAAGTGGCACTATCTACTGATATAGAGGCATATGAAACTGATGAAAGTATATTTGATATGGTATATCATTTAACTACTTTTGGAACATATGTAGGAAGAACATTAAGTACACCAATTGATAGAGATTGGTATAGTATTAGTATAGATGAACCAAAGCAATTATATATTGCACTAAAAGAAGGTGGATTGAACGGGGCAAAGGCAGAAGTTTATAAAATAGGAACAAACAATACAGCACAATTAATTGATGGTGAAGATAGTATATATAACTTAGAAAGTGGAGTATATGGAATTAGAGTATATAGCCCACAACAAAGTTTTTCAGAAACTACACAGTATAATTTACAAATTATTGATGCAGAAGAAGATAAGGCATCAAGAGTTACAATATCACAATTAAATTCTCAAGAAGGTACAGATAAATATGTAACTTATCCACAAGGAACATATTTTAGAGCGACAAAGTGGTTAGAAGTGTCAGGTCAGGCATTAAATTCATTAGGTCAACCTATTGCAAATAAAAAGATAAAAATTGAATGGACAAACGATAGCTTGTCAACAGATTACTCAAGTAGTAGATATACTTATGTAGATGTATATACTGATGAAAATGGAATGTATACTGGAAGAGTACAGTTAAACTTAGCAGCTGGAGCAAATGCTTATTATATTTCAGGGGTATACCCAGTAATTCATTATTATGACATGTCAACAGTTAAAGTAAGTTCAGTTGATGAACCAAGCGTTAATACTGAAGAAACTGTATATTTATTTGCTTATTCAAGATACTAATATATCTAATAAATAACTAGTAGTTAAAAAGTATAACTATATATTTTTATATGTCGATATATAGTTATACTTTATAGGAGTATAGATAAGGAGTGATTACGATGATAATAAACAACAATACAGCAATGTATAATGCCAGCACTTACAGCACAGCTCAAGCCACACAAGAAACAGTTGAAGAAACGACAACCGAACAATCACAAACAAATTCAAGTGACGGAGAATATTCAAGCGATATCATGGTGTCAAAGTTAGACCCATCTAATGCAGAGTGGGGAAATTGGGTGGACGCAGCAGCAGCGTACTATATGGAACAAGGCAAGTTAAACATGGATTATAGAACTACTATGACCACAGAGCAAGAAAATGAAATGACGACAAAGTATATAGAAGATATGGTGAAAGCTGCAATGGAAGAAGCTAAAGAAAATGCGATAAATTGGCAAGACAACATATCAGATGTACCCTTTGAAGTAATAGATCCAAATCCTACTTGGAATAAGCCATTGCCAGACCATTTTTCGCATTTTGACCTAGGTCTAAACTTATCAGAAGATATATTTACCCAACAACAACTAGATGATATAAATGCTATTTGGGAATATGCAGATGAGTACAGCATGCAATCAAGTCCATATGGAACAATAGAAGCAGCAAAAGTTGGAGCAGCACTTGCTCTGCTTGAAAGTTATGCAAATGAGAAGTTGGAAGGGGAGCAAAAAGAAGCACTGTTAGCGGAATTAGCACGAAAGAAAGAAGCGTTAATAGTTAGTGTGGATATTACAAAACAACAAGACTATGAGAGAGAACTTGAAAGTCTAAAAGCATCAAATTCGCCATATTATGAAAAACGACTAAACGATCCACCATGGGCGTATGTTGATATGGATACTTATGAAATGTTAAATAAGTTTCAAGACTTAGATTATAGTAGTGAGGCGAATGTTGATAAAGCACTTAATGAGTTATATTTATATTATTTTGGAGGGAATACATCAGGGCTACCTCAAGAGCTATTAGATGATAGACTAGATAGAATAAATGTAATAAAAGATATGTATGAAGCTTATTTGGAAATAATGAATAGAGAAGAGTAAGATATTTTAAAGTGTATGCAGGGGGATTAGCATACGCTTTTTGTTGCATTAAGACGAAAGTCAAGGTATAATTTTACAATACGAATATTAAGGAGGAATATAAAATGAAAAAAATATTACACAGTTTAGCATGTATATCAATAGGTGTTGTGATAGGTGTAGTAGCTAACACAACGATAGGTGCAAGTGTAGAAGATGTTGCACAAACAGATGTAGTTGAAGATATTATTGAAGTGGATACTAAAGAAGAAATAGCAATTCAAACGCCAAAAGAATTTGAACGAGTATTTTTCTTTTGTCAAGTTGATGAAGAAAGCCAAGTAATCATAGTTTCAGAAGCATATACAGATAATATAGATATGGTGGCTACAAGTTCAGTTTATGAGTATGATGGAAATCATGTTTATACGATACAACTTGATGGTGAGTTGTATATAGACGGCGATGAAATTTCAATTATGAATTTAGATGCTACTTTTGACACACAATATTTTGAATTTGAACCAATAGATTTAGAAGGGCAATTTGGAGAAGGTGTAAATGGTTGGGCATTTGGTGGAAACATGTTGGCAAACAACTACATATTTAATAATTATTTAATTAGAGGATATGTTAGTTTGACTGAAGAAAATGATATTGCTATTGTTATAGATTTGGCAGTTGAGTAAGGAAGAAATAGAATATGTTCCACGTGGAACATTTAAAACTGGAGGAACAACATGCAACTAAAACAAATGTCGCTAGAAGATGTAAACACAGCAGTAAAAATAATTGACATGGCTAAACAACATCTAAAAGAACAAGGAATAGACCAATGGCAAAATGGATATCCAGACTATGAATGTATTAAAAATGATGCTAGAAATAACATAGGATTTTTTGCTATAGAAGATGATACTATATATGGATATTTATGTATTGATTTTAGCGGTGAACCAGCTTATGATAACTTGGCTGGTGAATGGCTTAGTGATGAAAAATATGTGGTTGTACATCGGTTGGCTATGGCAGATGAGGCAAGAGGGAAAAATTTAAGTAGCAAAATACTAAAACTGGTAGAAGAACTTGCACTACAAAAAGGTGTAAACTATATCAGAGTGGATACTGATGCAGATAATCTAAAAATGCAACATCTATTAAAAAAGAATAACTTCGTATATCGAGGAACTATCTGGTTTGACAATAGCGAAAAGATAGCTTTTGATAAGCAGATAAATTAAAAGGAGAGCCATCACGACTCTCCTTTTAATTATTTATTCAGACCAAACTTGAACCATACCATTTACATAGTCAACTTTAATTTTGCTATCAGCCAAATCACGCAACTTGATGTAGTTAGTACCATCTTTAAGTATTCTATCTACTGTTTTTATAACTCCGTTTAATTCGATAGTAGTTGTTGTAACTTCTGTATCAACTGTTTGAGTAGGTGTTTCAACTTTTAGGTCGATATTGAAGAAAACAACGATAGCATCAACAATCCCGTCAACAAGTTTTGCACGGTACGCATCATTTAAGAAATTTGCTCGCTCAATTGCATTGTCGATAAAACCAAGCTCAACTAAAACAGCCTCCATTCTTGTTGCTTGTAAAACCCATAAATCTTGACGTTGTTTTGCACCACGATTTACTGCACCAGTTAAATCACACATGTTGTTAACCATCAATGTTGCAAGAGCAGGGTCAGCATAATATAAAACCTCGATACCATTTGCCACACCATTAAAGGCATTTAGGTGAACTGATAAATATAAATCTACCCCTAAATTGTTTGCCTCTGTTGAACGTTCCGATAAACTTTTAACATCGTTTTCTGTTTCACGGCTCATATGAACAGTAATTCCTAAATTTTGTAACTTAGTTTTAATCTCCTTACTAACCATTAGTGCTAATTCTGACTCTTTGTAACCGTTTGATGTTGCTCCATAATCCCATGCATTGTTGCGATGTCCTGCATCAATATAAACTTGCATATACTTCACTCCTTATTTTGTTATTTATATAATATAATATGTAGTTAGTCCAATATTTGTGACTAACTTACGGTAAGTGTTATATCGTCATAACGCCACCATATTTTTTAAGATAAGCCTCAGCTGTTTTGTAGTCTGGCGAATACATTCCAACTTTACGCCAAAAAGATCGGTCATGGTTTAGATGAAGAATATGACACACTTCATGTATTATAACATAATCAATGACTTTTTTGGGGCACATCGACAATTTATAGTTAAAAGTTAGCTCTTGTTTGTGGTTACATGTTCCCCAAGTGGTCGGTGAGTCGACTATTTTATATGACTTGGACTTGACTCCTATAAGTTGTTCAAAGTGTGGCAAGTACTCTTTGATATACTGGTTAGTTTTAGTTGTATACAGTTTTTTTAGTTCGATTTGAATTTGTTCGGGAGTTTCTGGCACAACTTCAAATAGCTCTGGCAATGTTAGGGGGTGTCCCATAAGCAAAAAGTTTGTCGTGTCATCATAAGTTTTCACATGTGTTATAGTTTTTCGGTTGTCTAGTCGTTTTTGGAGCGTCAACAACTCTTTGCTTTTTGACTGCATAAAACTAATAATTTCATCTTGTGATGACTTTTTTGGAGCTTTAAGCGTTATATGCCCCTCTGGAGTTGTTTCAAGCAAAAAGGATTTGCGTTTCGTATATTCAACTATAAAACTAAAAATTGTATCTTGTATTTGAATTTGCATAGTATTTCTCCTTTGAAAGGTATAATTTTGTTTGTATTATATCATAATTTAATTGACATTAAAAACGCCAATAATTTATACTATATATATACTTATAACAAAGGAGTGAGTTTTATGGCTATTAACTTAAAAAAAGGACAAAAAGTAGATTTAACAAAAGGTAATCCAAATTTGAGCAAAATATTAGTTGGACTTGGTTGGGACACAAATCAGTTTGATGGTACAGCTGATTTTGACTTAGATGCATCAGTGTTCGTGTTAGGTGAAAACGGAAAATGTATGATTGATACAGACTTTATTTTTTATGGAAACTTGGTGCACCCAAGTAAATCAATCGCTCACCAAGGTGATAACTTAACTGGTGAGGGAGACGGAGATGACGAACAAGTACTTATTAGTTTAAAAGATGTGCCAGCAAACATCGCTAAAATTGCTTTTACGGTTACTATTTATGATGCACACAGTCGCAACCAAAACTTTGGACAAGTTTCAAATGCATTTATTCGTGTTGTTGATGAAGTGACAGGTTCAGAAATTTTAAGATATGACTTGGCAGAAGATTTTTCTATCGAAACAGCGTTAGTTGTTGGTGAGTTATACAGACACAATGGCGAGTGGAAATTTAATGCGATAGGTAGCGGTTTCCAAGGTGGGCTTCATGCGTTGTGTGGTCACTATGGAATAGATGCAGAATAATGTTCCACGTGGAACACCTAGAAAAGAGGAACAATATGTTTTCATTAGATGGAAAAGTAGTTTTAGTTACGGCTGGAACAGCGGGTATCGGTTTTGCGATAGGTAAGGCACTTGCAGACGCGGGGGCAACTTTGGTGATTAATCATTATAAAGAAGCTTCTATACAAAAAGCATTGCAAGAATATGAGGAACTTGGCATAAAAGCATACGGATATGTGTGTGATGTAACAAAAGAAACTGAAGTTGTAGATATGATTTCTAAAATCAAAGCTGAAATAGGTATGGTTGATATTCTTGTGAACAATGCAGGTATGATAAAAAGAGTACCTATGCATGAAATGTCTGTTGAAGATTTTGAGCGTATAATAGATGTTGATTTAGTTGCACCGTTTATTATGGCAAAAGCTTGTATTCCGGATATGATTGAAAAAGGTGCGGGAAAAATCATTAATATTTGTTCTATGATGAGTGAGCTTGGACGTGAAAATGTGGCTGCATATGCTTCGGCAAAAGGTGGATTAAAAATGTTGACACGTAATATTTGTGCTGAATATGGTGGGCACAATATCCAGTGCAATGGAATTGGCCCAGGGTATATTGCAACAGCAATAACTGAGCCTCTTAGAGAAATACAACCAGATGGTAGCAAACACCCATTTGACCAGTTTATATTGTCAAAAACGCCAGCAAATAGATGGGGAACACCTGAAGATTTGGCGGGACCAGCAGTATTTTTGGCATCAGATGCATCAAACTTTGTTAATGGACATGTGTTGTATGTAGATGGTGGAATTTTATCGTATATAGGTAAGCAACAATAAGTTTTAAAAGGGATATCAGCCAACTATGATATCCCTTTTAGTTTTAGAAAAACCACACTAACAACAATGGCAATGTAATCATACACAATACATTGCTCAAAAATACCGTTGTTGCCGAAAGCTCTGTATCACCGCCATATTTTTCAGAAAAAATAACGGTTAGTGTTGCACAAGGCATAGCCAAAATAATTATTAGTACTTGTTTAAGCAGTTCTTCTATTGGCAATAATATAATTATAAAGCCAAATATTAGTGGTATAAAAATTAGCCTAAAAGCATTAATTATATATGCACTTCTCGATGTAAATGCGTTTTTTAGTGGCGTTTTTGAAAGTATTGCCCCCAATATAAACATTGATATAGGTGTAGTCATATCCCCGAAGCTCACAAGTGCCTCCTCAAACAATGATGGAATAGGAATACTACATACAAAAAATACTAAACCTAATGCAATCGCTACATTAACAGGAGTTAGGCATATTGATTTAAAAGATATAGGCTCTCCACCCTCCTTTTGAAACATATAAATTCCTGCTGTAAATGAATACAAGTTAAAGGCAATGTTAGCGATTGACCCATAAAACAAACCATCTGCCCCCAAAAGTGCAGTAAGAATAGGAAACGCCATAAACCCTGCATTAGGGAATGTTAGGGCATATAGCCAATCGCCCAAAGATTTATCTGGCACTTTAAGTAATTTTGTTACTCCAATTGCAAGCAAATGCGACAACACATAAAACAGCAATTGTAACACAAAGATAATAACGCAATTGACGAGCATTGACATTTCAAACGGTTGCACAATTGCACAAAAGATTTTAATAGGCATTATCACCTTAACCAAAACAGTGCTAAGTTGACTGGTAAATTCAGCACCTGCCAAATTCAATTTACCACATACATATCCAATGACCAATAAAGTAAAAAGTGTAACTAAACTAGGCATTATAACTTCAACTGACATAAAAAGCCCTCCCTTATAAGAGTGATAGTATATTAAAATACCACTCTAGTCAATATTTATTTTATATTCCACAAATCGATAAATTATTTCTAAAAGTTAGATAAGATGGACATAACATAAAATAGGGAGTATCAATTAGTTAAAAATATAGATAAAATTAAAACTCCCAAAGATTTATAGTCTAAAGGAGTTTTAATTTTATCTATATGTTGTTTTGTTAGAAATTTAATTAAATATAACGATTATTAGATATTAGTTGCTTCTGTTTCTTCATTTACGCTTTTTAGAGTATCTGCTACATCAGCCGATAAATCTTCAGAATTAGTTTTTAATTCGTTAGCTTGTGCAAGCTTGTTTTCTCTAACTTTTCCATGGTCACCTTGTGCTTGTCTTTCCAAAATTCTAGCTTCAGCTTCCATATCTTTTTTAATAGCTTGAGTTGATTCAGCTAGTTTTACATCTTGAGTAGCACTTGCTAAAGAAGTAAGTTTGTTGCTTAACGATTCTCCTGTAGTTGTACCATCTTTTGTATAAGTTTTTAGTTCTTTATCTTTATTGTCTGTTTCTTTTTCAGATTCTTCTTTTATAGTTTTGGCTATTTCATCTTCGATAGCTAATAGTCTTTCGTCATACATTTCAAGTTGTTTTTCAATTGATGATAAATCTCCATCGCCTGCTATAGTTTGTGCAATTAGTTCATTTTTGCTTTCTAATAAATCAGTTTTTTGTTTGTTAAGTGAGTCTATCATTGACATAGCTTTTCCTTGAGATGAAAGTGAAAGAGAACTTTCGCTTAAATCAAAGTTTGTCTTGTTTTCTTCATTGGCTTTCATGCTCTTTTCAGCTCCACCAAAGTCAATTTGTCCAAAGTTGCTATTTATAGCATATTGTGATGCTCCACTAATGTTCATATTCATATCCTCCTGAGTATTTAATTATTAATTATATACTATATATCGACATAAAACGCTATAATCATAAATATATTCAATCAATTGAAAAATTTTCGATAAAATGTTATAATATAGAAAAAGGAAAGGTGGTTTTATGACATTTAATCAAGAACAACGACAAGTTATTGAAGACTTAGAAAATAATTTAGTAGTTTTAGCATCGGCTGGAACAGGTAAAACAGATACTATATCGGCACGAATAGCAAATATTTTAGATAAACAACAAACTAATCCAGAAGAAATCTTATGTCTAACATTTACAAATAAAGCTTGTAAAGAGATGCAAGAACGAATACAAACTAAAGTTGGTGAAAGAGCAAAGCACATATCAATAAAAACTTTTCATAGTTGGTGTTTGGACATAATAAGGAAAGAAGCCAAAAGAAATATGGATATATTTTCAGATTTTACAGTATATGATGAGGATGATTGCAACAAAATTGTAGAACAATCTTTGATATCACTTGGATTAACTGAATTGCTAGATGTATCAATGGGTGGACTGAGGATGCTGTTATGGGATATAAAAGAGCGTCAAGCATTAGTGATATGTCAAGGAAAGAGAGATACTCCCCTAAGCGTTATTATACAAACTGTGTTTGAGAAAAAAGATAAAGATATTAACTACTTATGCACAACTCAAACCAATCCAAATGAAAAAAGTACTTTTAAATCAGAGCTAAAACTTTTACTAAAGAAACATATAGAACAGATATTTAATACCTATAAAATAGAGTTAAACGCTAACAAAGGTGCTGACTTTTCAGATTTATTATTAAAAACGGCACAGTTATTTGATGATAGAGAGATTTTACAAAAGTACCAAACTAAATATAAATTTATTCATGTTGATGAAGTTCAAGACACTAGTCTAATTGAATATGCTATTATAAAAAATATTTTTTCTAACAATAAAATTGTCTTGTGTGGTGATATATTTCAGACAATTTATGAATGGCGAGGGTCAAATCCGATACTGATTTTGAATAACTTTAGTAAAGATTTTAATTCCAAGGAGATTATGTTTCAAACAAATTATCGTGCTACGAAAAATCTAGCTAACTTGTCTACTAAATATTTGCAAAATGCATTTGAAGGTAGTAGTCAACAGTTAAACTATTTTAGAGTGGAATCACAACAAGAAGGAGAGAAAATTTCTTTTAGGCAACATTCTTCGTTAAGTGCCGAAGCAACTAGTATATATCAACAAATAAAAAATAATAATTTGTACGAAAAGACCTGTATTCTTGCTAGAAACAATTCATATAATGAAGAATTAAGTGAAAATCTGAAACTCCTAACTAGTAGTACTGATAGCTTTGAGTTTTTATTAGTTGACGAGTATAAATTTTTTAGGAAATTTGAGATTAAAAATGTTATAGCATTTATGAGATTAGCTGTTAACAACAACGATAATATAAACTTTAAAAGAATACTAAAAACATTTAAAACAAACATAAGTGACGAGACAATCAATTATATTGATTCCCAAGAGTATAGAGAATTAGGGATAAGACTAACAGATTTTTTAAATCCAAATATAATAGATTGCTATGAGCCATTTGAAGTATTAATATCCCAACTAAGCGAAAATAATATTGTAGTATTTGATGTTGAAAGTACGGGTATAGATACAACTGAAGATGAGATAATACAAATTGCAGGAATTAAAATAAGTAAATCAGGCAATATTCTAAGTACATTTAATAAATTAATAAAAACAGATAAAGATTTGGGAAAATCAGTAGAGGTGCACAACATAACACCTGAAATACTGCAAACTATGGGAGAAGATAGAAGTAAGGTTCTTAAAGAATTTGTAGAATTTATTAAAGATAGTGTAATAGTTGGTCACAATGTAAGTTTTGACCTTAATATACTAAGGTCAGAACTTAATAGATTAAATCTTCCACCTATAAATATTAAAGCTTATTATGATACTTTAGACATCTATAGAAGATTTTATGCAAATATCAAAAATCATAAACTTGAAACTTTGAGTATAGAATTTGATACAGCTCACAAGCCTACGCATGATGCTATGGATGATATTTTAGCTACAAGTGAACTGCTGATTAAAGCAGTGAGATATAAAATAATTCCTACTTCTAAAAGCCGTAAAGAAAAAATTAGGATGCATTATAATGAGTTTACAGAAATTAGAGATTTATTACAAATACTATTTAAAGAGGTAGAAACTTTATACCCATCAGAGATAATAACAAAAATTGTTCAAAATTTTCAGCCTAAAGATAATTATACAAATGAAGTTATGACAAATTTACGAAATTTTTATAGAGTTATAATAGAATTTGAGGATAACAAAAAAAGTCATAGAGATGCTTTAATAGAAATTTTGCAAATAACAAGTTTGTCAAATGGAGATACAGAAATTTTATTATTAAAGAAGAAAAATAAAATATGTATACCGATTATTACTGTACACCAAGCAAAAGGGTTGGAATTTGATAATGTATTTTTGGTAGGTGTGCAAGAAGAAACGTTTCCATCTTATTTTGCTGTTAAAGATAATAATTTGGGTGAAGAAAAGAGAACATTTTATGTGGCAATTACTAGGGCGAAAAAAAGGTTGTTTATTAGTTGCAATACAAAACACAAGTTTTTGAGTAACAAAATTTGTAGCCCAAGTAGGTTTTTAGAAATGTTACCAAATGAGCACATACAAAGAGAATAGGTTTAAAGGGGGGATATTATGTTTTTATTTGATGGAGTTACCACACTTAATGCACTATGTCTAATAATAGGGTTTGTGCTTATCGGTATTGAATTTGTTGCACCAGGGTTATCAGCACCTGGAATTACAGGAACTGTATTTTTAGTGATGAGCATTTTTCTAATAGCAGATACTATAGTTGAGGGTGTTATAATTACTGTTATAGTAGTCATAATATTAGCTATTATGTTTTTTGGAGCAATAAAATTACTATCTAAAGGAGCTATATACAAAAAAATAGTTTTGCAAGATGAGCAATCAATAGAGGAAATCAAAGAAATTAGCAATGCTTTAGAATTGTTAATTGGCAAGGAGGCGGTAACAATAACAGACCTTAGACCAAGTGGTTTTATTGAGATAGATGGGCAAAAATTAGAAGTAGTTTCTAATAGCCAATTTATAAATAAATCTGAAAATATCAAGATAGTTGGGATACAAGGAACAACTTTAGTGGTATCTTCGGCTAAATAATTAAGGAGGTTTGAATATGGGTGTAGAATATGCAAGTGGTTCATTAAATAGTGGCACAATACAAGCTATAATTTTTATGGGAGTTATATTCCTCTTTATAGTTTTATTTTTCTCTTTTATACCAGTTGGACTATGGATTTCTTCTTTGGCGGCAAATGTTAAAGTAAGTATATTTAGTTTGATTGGTATGCGACTTAGACGAGTTAATCCAGCAAAAATTATTATGCCATTAATCAAAGCAACGAAAGCAGGGCTAGAACTAGGTGTAAATCAACTTGAAGCACATTTGCTTGCAGGTGGAAATGTTGATTCTGTAGTTGATGCACTTATAGCGGCAGAACGAGCAAATATAGATTTACCATTTGAAAAAGCAGCAGCTATTGACCTTGCTGGGCGAGATGTTTTGGAGGCTGTAAAAATGAGTGTAAACCCTCAAGTTATTCAAACTAAAAGTGTTTCGGCAGTGGCAAAAGATGGTATAGAACTGCTTGTAAAAGCACAAGTTACAGTGCGTGCAGACCTTGAGCGACTTATAGGGGGAGCGGGTGAGTCAACGGTGCTTGCTAGAGTTGGAGAAGGTATTGTAACTACTGTGGGTTCATCGGTGAGCCACAAAAACGTTATAGAAAATCCAGATAACATTTCAAAAGTTGTTTTGTCTAAAGGGCTTGATGCAGGTACGGCATTTCAAATTTTATCTATTGATATAGCAGATGTTGATGTTGGGCGAAATATTGGGGCACATTTGCAAATGGTTCAGGCAGAGGCAGATAAAAATATTGCACAGGCAAAAGCCGAAGAAAAAAGAGCGATGGCAGTTGCAAGAGAGCAAGAGATGCGAGCAGAGGTTGTTTCGGCAGAAGCAGAAGTTCCTAGAGCTATGGCGCAAGCACTTAGAGAAGGAAAACTAGGCGTAATGGATTACTATGACATGCAAAATGTGGTTGCAGATACGAAAATGCGAGAAAAAATCTCGTTAGGTAAAACTGCAAACAAATTGTTTGGAAGTGATAAAAATGAAAAATAAATCTTCTGAGCCACAAAAAGTTAAGAAAAAAAGAGATGATAAAACTAAAAGTGAAGCTAATAAAGAAGAAACTAGAGAGAATAGGCAAGATATAGATAGACTGTCGCCACTTCCAACTAAACATAAGCAAACTATCCAAGAAGATAATACAAACTTGGGAGAGATTATGATATTAGGGCAAGTGTTGGGTACGCCAGTATCAAGAAAACGTAGAAGATTTTAGGGCTTTCCCCCTCTTTGGGGGAGTTTTTTATGTATGACAGTAGAGATGAAATTAGGATTTACATACATATAAGAAGTCCAGACAAATATTATTTTATTTTGAGAGTATATAAACTGTAATTTAGGGCAATCTAATAAAGACATAAGATATAAATTAAGTATTTATCTATCAATGATAGAATAATATAGCAGAATATGTATATGTTTAATAATCTTATTGTAATAAAAATGTAGTAGTGGTGTGAGATATCTACTTAATAATAAGATGTTTATTCTACATTTAAACTAAGTAAATAACAACTCAAGACATAAATCAAGCAAAAATTTTAAAAAAAGTTTCAAAAAGTGGTTGACATATATCCAGTTTGCATATATAATAAGTTTTGCTTAGGACAGATGTCACAGGTAAAAAACAAATAATACATTAACACTTTGGAGAAGTACTCAAGTTGGCCGAAGAGGTGCCCCTGCTAAGGGTATAGGTCGGGAAACCGGCGCGAGGGTTCGAATCCCTCCTTCTCCGTTTCTTATAGAAATAATGAATGTTAAATTTAGATTAAAAATGCTTGACAAACAGATTACTATAAGATATACTAGTACAAGCTAGTAAGAAAGCAACAACTAGTAACAAATTAAAAGTAAATGAACATTGAAAATAGAATAGTATCAAGAATTAAGACCAGTCGATTCAGTTGTTATTTATAGCAACAAAAATGAGTACAAATAGTACTAAAGTAATGTCAGAAGACAAACTTTTTTAATGAGAGTTTGATCCTGGCTCAGGATGAACGCTGGCGGCGTGCTTAACACATGCAAGTCGAACGGACTACTTCGGTAGTTAGTGGCGGACGGGTGAGTAACGCGTGGGTAACTTGCCCTGTGCAGGGGAATAACGTTTGGAAACAAACGCTAATACCGCATAAGCTAACAGTATCGCATGATACAGTTAGAAAAGATTTATCGGCACAGGATAGACCCGCGTTGGATTAGCTAGTTGGTGAGATAACAGCTCACCAAGGCGACGATCCATAGCCGGCCTGAGAGGGTGAACGGCCACACTGGGACTGAGACACGGCCCAGACTCCTACGGGAGGCAGCAGTGGGGAAT